>DNSU01000053.1:17016-19364 GCA_003499585.1 Cyanobacteria bacterium UBA9579
AATACTGAATACACCTCTTTAGGTGCTAAATTTAAACCGTCTCAATTAAAACCATACAGAGAAGTATTAAAGATTGTCTATGATAATCCTGCGTTTAAGTCTATATATAAACGTGAATCCAGAGAAACCATTTTTATGATCCTTGCTTATCTTGAAACAATAAGACATAAAAGCTATCAACTTATTAAAGAAACTATATTGGATACTAAAAATAATACTTATTCTGAAGTAGATGAAGATAAAATAAGAGAATTTACCAGACAATTTATCAATAATAATCTTGAAGCAGTGAGAAAATTATCTTATCTTCCTTTGGAATTACAGCCTTCTAAAGAATCTATGAAGACCTTAGCTGAATTATCGTTTAAATCAGTCATTTCTTCTCAGAATTAGGGATTCTAATTTTTACTCTTAATCACCTGCATACAAGCTTATATGCGGGTAATTTTAAACTGGGAAAATAAAAGCCTGTTAGTTAACTTGATTAAATAGTAAAATGGTATAAATATCACAGATATTATTAAAATGTTCAGATTTTATCTTTTAAGGAAAAGCATGTTAGAAAAATATAAAAAATATCTGCAAAAATTAGATCAAAAAATCACTGAATATTTTAAGAGCCAAGAGCAGTTTATAGTCTGCAAACCCGGCTGCGCTATATGTTGTAAAAATAGTTATTATATTGTTTCTCAGGTTGAATATGATTTTATCAGAGAAGGCTTTAAACAACTAAATCCTGAAAAACAAGACATAATCAATGAAAAAGCTATTAAAATATATAAAGACAGAAAAGAATTTTTAAAAATAAATCCTGATATTCTTAAATTCACTTACAAATGTCCGTTTTTAGAGGATGCTTCCTGTAGTTTATATGAGTATAGACCTATGATATGCAGATCTCATGGGTTGCTTTACAAAGATGTTGATAAGGAAAATAAGATAAATTTGCCTTATTGTGTAGATCTTGGCTTGAATTATGCCAATGTATGGGATGGTTCAACTAAAAGTTTTTCTTTAGAAAAAATGAGAAAATTAGGATTAATATCTACACCAGAAGCTTTTGACCTTTCTTATTCTTCAATGATGAAAAGTACAGAAGACGTTGAATTTGGTGATGTTAGAATGATAATTGAATGGATAATCTTTGATATTCCTAATTATGAAGAGTTAATTAAAGTATAATATCAATTTCACAAGGGTAAATGAAATGACAATTGAACATAATCTTGCAAATCAGAATGATTCAGTAGGGATAGTTGAAACAAAGTATTTTAATTTTGAAGAAAAAATTAAGCTTGAGAATGGTCTTGAATTTGGGCCTATAACAGTTGCATATGAGACTTATGGAAAATTAAACGAAGCCAAAGATAATGCAATTTTAGTACTTCATGCTTTATCAGGAGATGCACATGCTGCGGGATATCATTCTTCTGAAGATAAGCATTCTGGTTGGTGGGATGATATGATCGGCCCGGGAAAGGCTTTTGATACAGACAAATATTTTATAATATGTTCCAATATTCTGGGCGGGTGTAAAGGTACGACCGGGCCTGCTTCTGTGAATCCTGAAACAGGAAAACCTTATGGCCTTACTTTTCCTATGATTACTCTGGAAGATATGGTTAAAGTTCAAAAGAAGCTGGTTGATTATTTAGGAATAGAAAGTCTTTTAAGTATTGCCGGCGGTTCTATGGGTGGCATGCAAGCTATGGAATGGGCTATTAATTATCCTGAAATGGTCAGATCAGCTATAATAATTGCTTCTACCAGTAGATTATCGGCTCAAGGCATTGCTTTTAATGAAGTAGGGAGGAATGCTATCATTTCTGACCCCAATTGGAAAGACGGCAACTATTATGACAGTGAATTACCTGCAAGAGGTCTTGCTATTGCCAGAATGATAGGTCATATTACATATTTAAGTGAAGAATCCATGCACCAGAAATTTGGCAGAAAGCTTCAAAATAAAACAGAGCTGGATTTTAACTTTGATATAAATTTTCAGGTTGAAAGCTATTTAAGATATCAGGGTAAAAGCTTTGTAGATCGATTTGACGCTAACAGCTATCTTTATATAACCAAGGCTATGGATTATTTTGATATTCCTCAAAAATATGGCTCTTTAGCCAAGGCTTTTGAAAAGTGCAAGGCTAAATTTCTTGTAATTTCCTTCTCTTCAGACTGGTTATTCCCTCCCAAGCAATCTAAAGATATTGTAAAAGCTCTCATGAGAATAGATAAAGAAGTAACATACTGTGATATAGAGTCTCCTTACGGACATGATGCTTTCTTGCTTGAATACAAACAACAGGCAAAAATGGTGAAGGGCTTTTTAAAGTCTGTTAAAA
>DNSU01000129.1:0-597 GCA_003499585.1 Cyanobacteria bacterium UBA9579
AGATCCCGGCAACTGGACACTGTGAGTAGCATCAAATATAACAGGATAACCAAGATTCTGCATAATAGGAATAGCCCTCATATCAGAAACAAGATTTCCATATCCAAAGCAAGAACCTCTATCAGTAAGTACAATCCTATCATTTCCACTATCAATTACTTTTTTAGCCGAGTTATCCATCTGTTGAGGGGCTAAAAACTGACCCTTTTTAATATTAACGATCTTTCCTGTCTTAGCAGCAGCCACAAGAATATCAGTCTGTCTGGACAAAAAAGCAGGGATCTGAAGAATATCAGCAACCTCAGCGACAATTTGAGCCTCTTCAGGAAGATGAATATCTGTTACGATTGGCAAATCAAATTCTTTTTTAACCTGAGCCAGGATTTCCAGACCTTTTTCTATGCCAACGCCCCTGTATGAATCAATAGAAGTCCTGTTAGCTTTATCATAAGATGCTTTAAATACATAAGGAAGCTCAAGTTTAACAGCAATTTCCTTTAATTTCTCTGCTGTTCTAAAAACAATTGAAGTATCATCTTCTATAACACAAGGCCCGGCTAATATAACCATACTGGAACCGCCAATAGCAAAATTATC
>DNSU01000129.1:658-3250 GCA_003499585.1 Cyanobacteria bacterium UBA9579
CCAATAGCAAAATTATTCAGCTTAACTTCTTTGATCAACTCATCACCCTCATAACTAAAACTTTTTATATTACTCCTGTAACAACTGATGCTTTTAACAAAGTTCAATTGTTTCAATGCTCTAGTCATTGACATAAATTTGGTGGTAGTACCACCAACCTTGTTATTATTATGATATTAAAATACACTTAACGCAAATTGGAGTTAAGTGTATTTTAATCCAGCAAAAAATCCTTAAACAACTACTTTATTTGCCCATTTCTGTAAATACAGCTTGCTATTAGAGTAATTTAAAGCAACCTGACTCAGTAGTTTCACGGATAAGCCCAAAGCTCTTTCATCAATATCAAATAAACCGCTATGCAACGGATGAGAAGAATCTTCCCCACCAGTCCCAATCCGAATCAGCATGCCGGGTGCGTAAGTCAAATACACAGCAAAGTCATCAGCACCCAGACTTGGTTTTTGCATTCGTTCTATATTTTCAGATCCTATTACTGAGATAGCACTGTCTTCCGTAAGGCGTGCAAGAGTAATATCATTAATTACAGGGGGAGTACCATTACAACATTCAAATTCTACAGATGCGCCGTAAGCCCTGGCATGATGGCCAGCTCTTTCCTTGATTAAATCTAAGATTTCACCTCTCATATCCTGTTCAAAGGTTCTAACTGTTCCTTCTATCTCACAAGTTTCAGCAATAATATTGGTTGCGGTTCCACCCTGAATTTTCCCAACAGATATCACAAAAGGATCAACGGGATTAAACTGTCTTGAAATATCTGAATACAAGCAATTTAAAATATTAGTTGCCACAAAAATTGCATCAATCGCCTCATTAGGTCTGGCAGAGTGGCCGCCTGCACCTTTCACTGTCAATTTAAAGAAATCAATAGCAGCAGATACCATGCCATATTTAATGCCTATTTTCCCGAATTCAAGAGTAGGCAAAGCATGAACTGAAAAAATTGCATTAACATCATGCATAATACCAGCTTTTGTCAGCGCAATTGCACCACTGTTAGAAACTTCTTCAGCCGGTTGAAAAATAAATTTAATATTTATATCAAGTTCATTTTTTAATTTTGCTAAAGTCAAAGCTGTGCCTAAAATGGCCGCCATGTGAAAATCATGCCCGCAGGCATGCGTTACTCCTGAATTTTTAGAAGCATAAGATTTTGTTTTCTTGTCCATAACAGGTAATGCATCCATATCTGCACGAAAAGCAATTGTTTCTTTCCCTTCACCTGCTCGAATATATGCAATGACACCGGTGCCGGAATCTGTAGATATTAGTTCAGACTCAATCCCTGCTTCTTGTAATTTCTTATATATATAATTAGCAGTGTTAATTTCCTGACCGGATAATTCAGGATATTGATGCAAATATCTTCTTATATCTATTAATAAAGGCTCTAACTCATCAACTCTGATTATAATAGATTCGTGCACTATATTACCTCACCCTAACTCCACTTCAGTAGTGCTACAACGATAACTTAAATTAGGTAATTTAATCACCTCTAATTATATTATAACTCATTTTCCTCTTAATGATGATGTCCGTGATCAAGGTTTTCACGTTCTTCTTCAGACATTTTATTATATTTTTTATCTAAATATTTCATTAATAATGTGGAAACATGCCGTGCCACTGTTTTATCAACTACATTAGCAATTGAATTATATGCTTTTTTTACCTTTGCTGAAGTATCAGCGGGAATATGTTTGGACGCCTTAACAACGGCGGATAAGCCTGCTTGTCCTGTACTACTCTCTACAGCTTTTGATAATGCACTTTTTCTTAACTTTATAAATTCTTCCGGTGTGATATTGATATTATTATTTTCCACCATATCTTTCTTTAATTGATTTGAGAATTTATGCCAGTTTGAGTTGTCTAATAACAGATAGAAACTTGAGACCCAGCATTCAAGAGTCCCCGCTAAAGCTATAAGAATAGCTCTTGAGGGTCCACCTAACTGCATTAAGGGATTCACCATTAATGCATATGGCTGGCTGGCCAAAAGACCTATTACCTGTCCTCTGTTTAGAGAATGCGCAGTAAACGCCTTCCATGTTTCATTCATTTTCCATTTAGCAAGCTTATCAGGATCATCTTTAATTTCAGCAGGCGGATTTTTTATCTCTTTTTGCATAAGCTCTTTTAATTTTTTAGAATAATCAGAAAGCGTCTCTACAGTTCCTGAATAAGCATCTACAGCAGATAAATTTCTAAATAATAAGTGTTTTATTGAGCTATCTTTTGGTGATAATCTAAATAGTGAAGTAGGTAAAGAGAAAGTCAGTATATTTGTAATAGCCTGTTTAAAATTATCTTTTGCTGCTTGATCGCCCAATTCATTTTTCCAGTGTAAGTAATTAGAACTTGCACTGGCAATACTATCAGTACTACTGGCTATAGTATTGGCTATATTTTCTATTGCCGTAATACCGGTTGCATCACTAGCTTTTTCTGCAATTTCAATTAATATTCCAAGACTCAAAAGCATTTTTACAAGTTCTCTGGAATCCTCACCAATACCCAGAAAGTACCCTCTGGATATATCTGACATAGAATTAACCTTGCCAA
>DNSU01000129.1:3317-6395 GCA_003499585.1 Cyanobacteria bacterium UBA9579
ATAGAATTAACCTTGCCAAATTGCTTCATCATTCCTGTAAGCTTACTGTTATTTTCAGGATTTTCAGTATCGTATACCTGAATATAGTTATTCAGGTAATTATCCAGCTCATTGGCAATAGATTTAAATTCAGATACAAATTTCCCATCAGCAGCTTTGTTTAATTTTTCTAATACTTCATCTTTAGCCTTCTGATCTCCGAGACTATACTTATATAACCAGTCTTCTATGAATAAATAATCCTTATTTATCGTCTTAACTTTCTCGATAATATCATTTGCAGCAGACTTAGGAGTCACAATGATCGTAGTTTCAGGATTATAGCTTTTTATATCTTTAGCTGCATTATTTAAAAATTTAGCTTCATAAAAGTTTTTAGGCTCCTGTCTTAAGTTAAAGTATTTAGGATTATAGTTTTCTTTTGGCTTTAACCCTTCTTTAGCAAGAGGATCATAAAAGCGACCAGGCACTTCTGATACAGTAGTGATATTAAATTTACTGTCTATGTCGTGCAAAATATGCATAGCTGTATGCATTTTTTTCTCAGCAATATTTAAGTTTTCCAGAGACTTTTCTTCTTCATTATTTCCTGATATTTCTTCATATAATTTATCGATAATAATTCCCTGAACTACTTCGTCTGATAAAATATCTTTCAAGTTAGCAGAATTGCTTAAAACCAGTGTTTTAGAGTTCAAAATTTCAGGCAAAATGTCATTAACAATATGCTTAAAATCTCTTGTATGCTCTTCAATATCTTCTTCTGACAAAATTGTTTCCAGTTGATGATCTTCAGCATCAAAAGCTACCCTTTTAAAAGTTTCAGGCCTATCAAGAAGATTAAGATAAATATTTTTAACCTGTGTATATTTATTATTATCTAAAAAATCAACTTTTGCAGGTTTAATACCGTTTACAACTATTACATTCGAATCTTTCAGCTGATTATAAGCCATTACCATATTATCAGAAACTTCACCTAATAGCTGTTCTCTGGTTTTGCCTGATTTTTCACCAATTCTACTTATTTCTCTTGCATTAGCAGGATCCACAAATGATGCAAGCACGTTATTATTCATATCAGCTATTTTTTTATAACCGGCATAATCATCCAAATAGGCATCTATCTCTTTTTGAGCAGGAACTATACCAGTAAAACTAAGTCTATTATTATGAATTACATTTTTATTTGAAGAAAAATTAATAGTATCAGTAGTTAAAGATTTGTTACCAGATAAAAGATTATCTTTTGGTAAAGATTGAGTAGAACCTGCTTGTTGATTCTTCTTATATGGATTTAAATTTAAACCGACATTTAATGTAGTATTCATTCTTTTTCCAACTTTCATAAGAATAAAAAGACTTTCTAATCTTCTTCTGTATCTGTAAAACTCCTAAATATAAAAAAATGCCAACACAAAAAATTCTTATTAACATTAAGAAATAAAATAAGATTTTAAAAAATAATGGTTGAAATTTAAAAAATTGTATTCTATAATTCTAATAACCTTGGGGCTGTAGCTCAGTTGGTTAGAGTGCCTGCCTGTCACGCAGGAGGTCGCGAGTTCGAGTCTCGTCAGCCTCGTTTTTAAAAGCCTAGATCATCCCAGATCGAGGCTTTTAAGTTTGTTCTGTTTTTTATTTTTGGTGCTGACTGTTCTTTAAAGGTGGGTTAAAACGAGCCTACAGACCAATTATTACAGACTTTATTTGCTATTCTTTATCAAAATGTATTATATTCTATTTATAATTATTGCAAATCTTGGAGTTTTAATTTTATGAATAGAACAAAATCATTAAATCTTTTAATTATATTAGTATGTTGTTTCAGTTTCTCTTTTATTAATATCAACAAAGCATATTCAGTCACTAATTCTGTAAATGATCTTAATAAGCCTAGAATTGAATTTAATATACCAAATCAGATAACAATAAATAATGCCAATAATGTGAATTGGTTATTGGAATTAATGAAACTATTTCCTTATATTGTAGCTGGAATAGGCGCTGTTGGTACTGCTTACATGGCAATTAGAAGATATTTTGACGAAAAAGCAAGGGAGGAAATTAACAGAGCTCAAGAGGAAAAAAATAGAACTGATAAACAATTCATTGAACTTATTACACAAGCATCAACATCAGATATTCTAACTAAAGCTAATGCTATAAGTACATTACCTATATTTTCTACTCCAAAGAAAAAATCCAATTTAATCATGAAAGATTATGATAGTGCTAATAAATACATAAAAGAGTACTGTAAGGAATATCCGTATGTTAAAGAGTCAGTAAATATTATTTTAAATACGCTTCTTATAGAATCTAAACGTACAACTTCAAGCCTTGTAGAAGAAAATTCATTAATAAAGCTTGTATGTTGTGAAGCATTAAGTGATATAACAAATAATTCTTTAGATAAATTAGATTATTTAGATACAAAGAACTTTAATAACTACAGTGGCATCTATCTCTATAATAGAATATTAGACGGAATTTATTTACATAATGTTAATTTAAGCTATGCATATCTACGTCATACAAGTTTTAAAGATGCTACTATAACAAAAAGTAACTTGGATAATTCTAATTTGCATCATGCAAATTTTACTGGAGCTAATTTAAACAATACCAGATTAGTTCAATGTAATCTTAAGAAGGCAAACTTTACTGGAGCCAATTTAATATGGGCAGAATTAGAATATTCTAATCTCGTTGAGGCAAATTTTAGCAATGTTGTTGCAGATAATTGTAATTTTCAATGTTGCTTGATTGATGAAAGAACTTATAATAATTATATAGCTTCTATTTCCACTGATTTTGAGATTATTAATCCGAAAGATTACTTATTAATTGATGATCTTTATAAACAATATGCTGAGTTTAATTTACACAGGAGAAATGATGTTAAATTGATGCATTACAAAGATAAAAAAAAATATATTAGAAAATACATTGATTTTTAGGTAGTAGTCTACAGGTTGGGTTAAAGTCCACGCAGAATAGATCGTAAAATAAACATTATTTGTGAAACATTTTGAAGAATAAAAGTTCTAATCTCGTCAATCCCGCCCCCCCCCT
>DNSU01000129.1:6465-6913 GCA_003499585.1 Cyanobacteria bacterium UBA9579
AACCCCCCCTAAAAGCCTACATCTTTTTAGATCGGGCTTTTAATTTTTTAAAGTATAATTGATATAATTACTGGGATTAAGAACTCACTTTAAAACTATAACAGGAGAAAATATGTATCAAGTTTATATCAAAACAGAAACAGGCTATGATCGAAAAAAGTTAATAGGTGAATTTAGTGATATTGATATAGCATATGAAAAAATAGAAATTGAACTTGCTAAAAATAAAGATCTTAAATATGTTATAGAAGAAAGAACAGGAAGCGTTGATATTTACGGCGAATTAATAACAAACGTTGTAGAAGAAAATTAAAAATACATTGCACATATAGCAAGTTATGCAGTGTGGACTTAAAGTTTTGATCTTGTCCACCCGGCCACTTTTTTAAAGCCTAGATCGTTTCAGATCGAGGCTTTAAAGTTTGAGTAGTACTCCATCATTAACTGA
>DNSU01000129.1:7041-9594 GCA_003499585.1 Cyanobacteria bacterium UBA9579
ATAAGTTAGGTGGTAATACCACCAAAGTTTGTTCTATTTTAGAATCATCAAATAAAACTGTTGGGTAGAAAGGTTTTGCCTCAACAATTACAGCAATTAAACTGTTTGTTAATAAACGTTACTAAGATTAGATAGAAAATAATAAATTTCTTTTATAAAGATTATTAACCTGATAAATTTAATCTAAAAGAAATATGCTATATTTAATCTAAAAGGAATATGCTATATGAGAAATTCTAATTTTGCATTTAAACTAATTTTGGCAATTCTAGTAACAGTACTCTTAAGTAATAAACAAGCCATATGTCAGTTTTACGTTGATTTTGATGGTACTGGCAAAGGCAATACTTATGGCGGGTCTTCTGTTCCCATGCCAGCTACTCCTTCACCTCCTCCTTCTTCAAATAATTCACAACCATCAAAAACTTATACAAAGCCAAAAACTTACTCCAAACCCTCTTCATCCCTCCTGACACCGCAGATGAGAAATGATATTGTTGATAGTGTTTATGCGCAAATGCAAGCACAGGCGAAGCAAAAGGCTTTAGCGGCGAAAAAACAAGCTGAACTAGAAGCTGCGAAAAAGAAACAGGAAGAAGCTAAAAAGAAAAAAGAAGCACTAAACTGGATTAGAGACTATCAAGGTACAGCTCCTAAAATAGATAATCTGGATACTCCGCTTAAATCTTTAGATGATTCTGATCCGACCAGAAGCTTAAAAGGCTCTTATGTGCCGTCTATGGGTCAAACAAAAAATCCTGCTAACGATGAATTTACAGTGCCTAAATTGCAGCCTCAAACTACACCGGTATCTAATATGCCTAAAACTGATAATTCAGATTTATTAACTCCCGGCAAAACGGAAGGAGAGCTTAGAGCAATGTACTATGGCTCCGATAGAGAAATTATGCAGTGTGCCAGCGGTCAAAAAGAATGCAGCACCGAATATGTAAAAGCTCTTCAAATGAAACGATTAACGGCTGAACAGGGATTAACAATTCATTATAACTATAAAGAAGTCAAAGGCAATTTTATTAAAAACCCTAGGTAAATCAACTTTAGTTAACGCTGAAAGTTCTGTTATGATCTACAATGCATAAATAGAACTCGATATGTCATTATCAAAGCTTAAAAACTAATAAACAGGAGTGGAATAAATGAAAAAATTAAGTATACTGCGCAAATTATCATTAATACTGGTAATGTTTTCTACTGTAATCTTAATTGGTGGTTGCAGCCCTGAACACTTACAGCAGCAAGGGATAGGCTCATATAATTATGGAGACTATTTATACAGTGCAGGTCACTTTAAACTGGTGCTTGAACAGCAGCCGGATAACCCTAATGCATATTACTGGCTTGGCAAGAATTATGCAGCAGTTGGAGATTACGATACTGCTATTACTAATTATAAAAAAGCTATTGAACTGGGTATACTGGTATCAAATCCTAAAACAGCTCCTAAAAACTATCATCTTGACTTTAGCAAGGCTTATTTTGACCTTGCAGAGGCTTATTATGGAGATGGAAAATATCAAGAAGCAGCAAAAACACTAAAAACAAATGCAGAACTGTGTACTAATTATGCCTATATAAATAAATGTACAGGGATCTATGATTATGCAAATCAGGCACAAGACGCTATAGACTTACATAATAGATTCCCATACTCTGAAAATGATATGTCAAGAAAATATAGAATGCTGGCCTACCTTAATATAAGAGATCATAATTATGATACAGCCATAAATATGTCAGCTAAAGCCATAGAGCAAATGCCCAATAATGAGCTTGCTTATTACCTTTTAGGAGTACTGGCAGGAGAAAAGGGACAATATGATAAAGCAGTAGATACCATCAGAAAAGCTGTACAGATTAAGAGTGGTGATATAAGTCCTAAAAAATATTTGCCAATGTATATAAGCCTTGCCTATTATTTAACCCAAAATGGGCAATATGATGCGGCACTAACTGCTTATAATGATGCTATACAAAATACAAAAACTACAACATACTCTATTCCTTATAATAAACTTGTCTGGAACACTGCAACAAGTTCTTATGTGAATCAGATACGTTATAAGGCAGGTTATGTATCTTATGATGATTATGCATCTCAAATGGCCATTGCTTTTGCTCACTATAATGCAGGTAGCTATGATGAAGCTCTTAAACTAATTAGTGATTATATTGATAAAGCTGATCAGGGAAGAGTGGGAATGATTCTTAGAGATTCTGCTTACCTGAAATCAGCTTTTGACACATATCATTATGTAATGTCAGTAATACCAAATAGTCCCGCAGAAAAAGCCGGATTACAATTTGGTGATAGGATTGTTTCAATCGATGGGAAAAAAGCTAAAAATAAGTACACAAAAGATATAGTAAATCAGATTTCAGGATCTGTTGGAACAGGCGTAACATTAAAAATAGAAAGATACAATAATCCTGTAAAAAAAGCAGATAAAGTTATTCTTGATAAAAAACTGGTTAGAGAAAATATTAAAGATAAAAATGTACTTCTTAAGCTAGCTAAAGCATATAGCTTAAGAA
>DNSU01000006.1:0-6171 GCA_003499585.1 Cyanobacteria bacterium UBA9579
GGAGGACAAGCAACAGCTAATGGGGTACAAAACGGATTAAATAACATTAATCAAGGTTTAGCACCAGCAGCTGCAGTAGAAAAACCAGCATTATCAGTACAGGATGGAATAGCTAAATTTAACGAAACCAAACAACCAGTTTGGAACAAAGCAGAATGTCCAGTCTGTAAAGGAAAAGGATGTAAATACTGTAGCGATGCAGTACCTGCAAATCAAGCACAAGCTCCAGCAGCACAAGGAATCCAGCCAGCAGCAACTAATCCAATACAAGCACCACAAATAGCTAAATTACAAATGGCACAAAATCCACAATTAGCCGGATTAGTAGATCAAGCACAAAACCCATATCAATTATCAGATACAGAAATTAAAAACCTATTAGCTGCTATTATGCAACTGGTTAATCAATCAGGTAAATAATCAATCCTATTAACTTAAAAAGAGCTTAGAATTGTTTTTCTAAGCTCTTTTTATTATAAGTAAACTTTATTCGGTTTCTTCTTGAACTTCAGGTTGAATTTCTTCTTTAATAATCTCAGAAGCTGATACAACAACAGGTAAATTAACTTCAACTTTAGAGGTTAATCTTATAACCATTTTATATTCACCAATGTGATTAATTGGGTTATTCAGTGAAATATTTCTTCTATCTACTTCTATGCCTGATTTTTCTTTTATTTCATCAGCTAATCTGCGTGTAGTAATTGCGCCAAACAATTTTCCATTTTCACCAGCTTTAGCGTGAATATCAATTTTACCAAGACCTTTAATTTTTTCAGCTTGCACTAATGCTTCCTGACGTACTTTTTCAGCTTTAGCTTTAATTCTAGCCAGATTTTGTTCTCTATTTTTTAGCGCACCTGAAGTTGCGAGTTCAGCAAAATTTTGCGGTAAAAGATAATTTCTTGCATATCCGTCTGCTACATCTACAATGTCCCCTGATTCACCCAGAGACTGCACATCCTTTGTAAGTAAAACTTTCATTCATTCCTCCTGTTTCTTTTATCTCGAAATGGCTCATTTTTATATCTATACATGCCTACTACTTTATTTATGTTGGTTTCAAAACCCAATTTACTATAAAAATCTTTTTTTGCCCACTCCACATATAAAGTAATTAAAGGTATACCACAATCGTCAAGTTTAGTCAGCATGGATTTTAGAATTAACTTTCCGACACCCTGTTTTTGGTATATTGGTTTAACCGCAACATCCCATATTGTAACACTAAAAATCCCGTCACCTGTTGCTCTGGCAATTCCAATTAACTTTTCTTCATCCCAGGCAGTAGTAACTAAAACACTGTTATCTAATGATCCTCTTATATCCTGTATATCTCTGTATTGCCAGCCAACGGACAAGTATAGATCCTGAATAAGATCCGGTGATACGTCTTTATCATGTTTAATTGTAATGTTATTAAGATCAATTTGTTTTTTGCCCGAAATTATTTTAAACATTATTTAATACAAAAACCCCCAAGTCTCTGTAAAAGAACAATAACTATACTGATTTACGTACATGTAAATCAAAGTTTTAAATTTTGTTAACTATGTGTTTTATTGTTTTTTTAAAACCACTATTGATTCTATATGGTAAGTGTGACAAAACATATCAATCGGTTGGGCAAACTCTGGAATAAAACCACTTTCCATTAATAGTTTAATATCCCTGGCTAAAGTAGCGGGATTACAACTTACATATATTATATATTTACCGGTTAATCTGGCTACTAAATCAATAGCAGCACTAGAACATCCCTTTCTGGGGGGATCAAGAACAGTTATATCAAAGGTTCTGTTATTGTTGACTAATGTCTGCAAAACCTCATCAGCATTCCCCTCTATCATTTCTATATCAACATCATTCGCAGACTTATTTAATTTAATATTTTCCTTGGCATCACTGACTGCGTGTGGATTTTCTTCAATAGCAGTAATTTTTGAGGCCAAATCTTTAAGCCATATTGAAAAAGTACCAACACCGGCATATACATCAAGTATGGTTGGTTTTTCCATTTTTTTCTGAACTATTTTATGTACTTCATTAAATATTTTAACTGCAACAGCAGGATTTACTTGAAAGAAACTAGAGGCAGATACTTTAAAAACTTTCCCTTCAAGATTTTCCTCTATATAATCACTTCCACAAACAAGTTCTGTTTTATTTGACATTATGACGTTTGTTCCTGATGTATTGAAATTAACAAGAATACCAGCAAGTTCTTTATATTCATTCATTACAATTTTACAAAGCTGATTTAATTTATCGGGTATTTCCTGAGAGTTTATTACTATTATCAACAGTAAATTCTTGTCATACTGGCTATACCTATATACCAAATGCCTAATTAAACCTTTTCTGGTATTTTCACTATAAGCAGTAAGATTTAATTCCTGAGCCTTTTCTCTGATAAACTGCGTAATGCCATTTATGATTTCAGGTTGTATAGGACAATATTTAATATTTACAATTTCGTGAGTAGCTTTTTTATAATATCCGGCCAAAATTCTCTTTGAGACTTTTGTTTGCTGGACAGGAAATTGAATTTTACAGCGATACTCTAATTGATAATCACTTGGAATCACATCAAAAACAGGAATATCAACATGTGCGATTTTTTTAAGGCTATCTTCAACAATTTTTTTCTTGGCCCTTAACTGTTCTTGATAATCTACATATAACCACTGGCATCCGCCACATACTTTACTCAGTGAACATAAAGGCTTTATACGGTACTGCGATGGCTCGATTATCTCTTTTATTATTCCTCTGGCATAGTTCTTTTTAGCAGATACTATTTCAATTTTGAGCTTATCACCAGTCACAGAATCAGGGACAAATACCGTCATTCCGTCCAATCTACCGATACCCTCACCGCCGTAGGCAAGGCTATCAATATTTATCTCAAATGTATCGCCTTTTTTTATCATTTTATTCATCATATAAATTCTAGTATTATTCTAACAATGCCTAAACTACTCAAAAATATTAGCACCAACTTTTTATTTCACGAATCACACTTTTATATTATAATCTACCTGATAAAAATAAAAGTAAATGCTAGTCGCTAATAAAATATCTCAAAATATTACGAATTATTAATGTTTTGAAAGAGGGATAACAATTTTTTTGATTTATGAGTTTTATCTAATCAGACAAATGTTTTTATGTTAAGGAGAGTATTAAATGGCTAATATCACAAGACTTGTTAACCCTCCTGTCCAACCATTAGCTCAACAGGTTAAATCCAAAGTACAAAATCCTGTTAGCTTTAAAGGTAAGGATGAGACGGATAAGCTAGATACATCAAATGAAAAAGCCAAAGATACCCCAAAAGGTAGAAAATTTAGCATAAAAAACGCATATAGATACTTTGCAAAAGGCCTTATATCTCCTATTACAACAATGTTTGAAAGTGCCGAAAACTTCTTAATGGGTACAGGTATTATAGCCATAGGCAGCGTAATTGGAAGATTAAATAAAAATATACCTCCATTATTCGTAGCTGCAGGACTTGCATTAGGAACTTTACAAGCATCACTAGGAATAAAACAGGCAATTACAGAGAAAAAAGCTGAAAATAAAGAAGCTGCATTCTACAACATAGGTGCAGGTACAGGTGTAGTAATGGCTTCAGCATATGCAGCAAAGTCTGTCGCTGAAACTGCAGGATTTAATGTTAAAGATAAAAATATGTTTCAGTCTGCATTAGAGTGTATCAAGCTTAATAATCTTAAAAAATCCTCAGTTGAACTAGTCAAAACCATAAGTGATCCAAATATGATTGCCAATATGATTAAAATAGCAACAGGCAAAATTTCAGCAGATGCTATTGCAGGTGAAGTTATAGTTGATAAAACAGGTTCAACCCAGTCATTATTAACCAATTTATCCAAATATGGTAATGGTAAATATAAACTAACCAGCGCAGGAATAGCAATAGACCAATTCAAAGATAATGACGATGAAAATTAAATGTTTTCTAAGCAATTGTAAATATTTTATAAATTACTCACATTTAATTATTAATTTTATATATTTACAGGTTTTATCTACTCAGAAAGCATATATTAAATTGGAGGTTAACAGTAATGCAATCAATTGTGAATAACTCCATTGCTCACCCGGGAATACAGCAAAAACCATTGTATGCAAATAAATCAATAAGTTTTGGTAATGCAGATGATGCTTCTGATAAAAAACCTGTTGATGAATCTGGAGACAAGATTTTATTTGAAGAGCAGAAAAAATTAGGCAATCAAGCTGACAAAATTCAAGAAAACTTAGATTCATTCAGAAAAACAAGAGACAAACTTATCAAAAATCCAATCGGAGAAAAAATAGCTAAATATGGAACTACCGCACTTCTTGCTGGAGCAGGCTTCATACTTGGTAAAGCTGTTATATTTGAAAAAATAATGAAAGCCAAATTTGCTGTAGAATACAAAAATAAAATATTAAATGTACTTGATGACAAAGTAAAAAAAGGCATAGATTACATACTAAACCAGGGTAATCAGGCAAAAGCTAAAGAAGCTGCTGCTACAATTATTGATAAAGCAAAAGTTTCAATAGCCAAAGGCACCGAAAAAATCAAAGGCATGGTAATAGGAAAAGATGCACAAATCCCTGTAGAAAATTTGAGAGCTAAACTCAGTGACTTAATGATTAAATCAGGTAAAGATATTAATACTGCTACAAAGCAAGAATTGCTTGATAAATTATTTACCAGAAAAGTTGTCTATCATAGCATTGGAAGTGTAGCTGGAACTGTTACCGCAGCAAAAGCATTCAATGAAGGTAGAAAAATTGATAATATCAATGAAGTAGATAATATGATAAAAGAAAAGCTAAAAGCAGTAAGAGATGTAGCTATAATGGTATAGTAATAAAACATAATAAAGAGAGCAGGTTAAAAGACTTGCTCTTTTTATTATGTTTTACACCACAAATAACAGTAGTGTTTTAGGACTAGTCTTAAAATATAGTAATATAAGAAGTTTTACAAAAATTGATACCTTAAAAGTGGATGTAAAATCTGCATAACTTGTGTATTATAAGATTAGCAAATAATTTTAATACTACACAGATGCCAATACAGAAATGTATTGGTTTATTTTTTTTGCAACTAACCACTGCTTCTTAAGCAACTGGCAAACTAAAGTAGAAGGTTGTACCTTTATCAACTTCAGATTCAAACCATATCCTGCCGTCATGTTCTTCAATTATCTGCTTTGATAAATATAATCCAAGACCTGATCCTATCTCTCTTTTTGTAGTCGGATATCTCTGGAATATTTTAGGCTTTGATTCTTCAGGAATTCCTCTTCCATTATCACTGACAGATACTTGAACCTCATTATCTGCCTTTTTAGCTGCAACAATTATTTGAGTTCCTTTTTTATTGTGTTTTATTGCATTGCTGATGAGATTTACCAAAACTCTGTTAATCTCAGTTTGATCCATCATAACAAGAGGTAAATCAGGTTGAATATCCATAGTAATGTCTGATTCTTGAGATTTTGCAAAATGTTTTAAAGACCTGACTGCTGCCTCAATTGTATCCTGTATATTACCAGCTTGCAGTGTTAAAGCAATCTTTCCTGATTCGTAGTGGTATACAGAAAGCATATTATTTACAATTCTAAGCAATTCTTCATTAGTAGAGTAAATATCCTGCATATATTCAATATAATTTCTCAGCTCTGTGGAAAGATCTCTTGATGTAATAAATTCAATCGCCTTTTGTTCAGCAATTATCGGACTTCTTAAATCATGAGTCAAAGTTGCAATAAATGTTCTTCTGGTTTCATCCAATTCCTGCCTTTGAGCTTGCTCAAAGAATATAATAGATACAGTATCAATCATCAATTTGAAAAGATCTACTTCATCAGAGGTCCATTTTCTGGGAGTTTCAGAAGTTATCAATGTAGTACCGGTAACACTTTCTTCTAGCAGTTCATATGCTTTTTTTGCACTCGGATATAACATTATTGCTTGAATTTTGTTAGATAATAAATATTCCCTAAGCGCGGTATTCTGAATTTCTTCTGCCACATCATATATAATAATTGCCTGTGTAGGATAAGGTTTAAGTTCCACAGTAGATTCTGCTGATAAAAGAACTTGTTTATAAAGGGATTTAAACATTTCAGGTTGCTGCAAGTC
>DNSU01000006.1:6232-7043 GCA_003499585.1 Cyanobacteria bacterium UBA9579
ATTTCAGGTTGCTGCAAGTCTTCATTTTGAACATATAAATTATTATGCTCGTCAGAATGTAAATGCAAACCTCTTTTCACATTAAATGTACGGGTAAGATATACTAATAAGTAATCATAAATCTCATCATGGGCAGTAAAGCTTCTTGCTTCAGTTATCATTTGCCTCAACATTCTTTCATTATCAAGAGAATTTCTTAGCTTTTCATTTAATCTAAATAGATTTATGCCGATAGATATCTGCTGGACAATTGGACCTAAAAGGTCAATATCACTCTTATTCCACTCTTTTGTAGGCACAGTATTAGTAACATATATTGCGGCTATTGGAGTATCTTGATAGAAAACCGGAGCAGCAACAGTGGATTTAACTCCTAAATCTCTATATACCTCTTTTAATACTTCAGGGTATTTAGGGTCTTCTATATCATTAATTACTAAAATCTTTTTCTGATCAAAAAGTTCATGTGCCATGTATTCATCTAATTCGCTAGGATAACCACCTTTTCCAATAGATGTCGGAACGTTTTCATTATTTCTATATTCACCGACTACCTCTGAGAATATTCTATAGTTAGGATCAAAAAATCTTATTGCAACCCTGTCCGCATCAAATAACTTTCCAACCTCGGCCGCAATACTTTGTACTGCTTCCTGCTGATTTGCGCTTGTAAGAACTTCATTAATGATAGCTCTTAAAAGCCTTTCCCTATTACTTCTATCCTGTAACTGATCATATAATTGTGCTTGATGAATAACTACAGCAGACTGATCAGATATTGCAGAGATAAGATTTATCTCTGCCTGACTAA
>DNSU01000006.1:7126-13346 GCA_003499585.1 Cyanobacteria bacterium UBA9579
ATTATAACTGTTAACATAATGCAGGACTAATATTCCTAAAGGAACTTCCCTATAGGAAATAGGAGAAATAATAAATGATTTAACATTAAATTCCTTTATTATTTGCTTTGTTAGCTCAGGCACTTCAAGTTTATTGGTATCATTTACAGCCAAAACCCTATCTTGGTCGATCACTATCTTGGTAAAAGGGGCCATTTGTTCGTTAATAAACTTTGTACCAGCTATATCTTTAATCTCAAGAGAAGAAATATAAACCTCATAATCCTCAACAGTCTTATATTCATTAGACTCAACGTTATAAGCAACAAAGAAACATCTATCAGCATTAAACACCTCTCCTACTTGAGTTACGATGGATTTTAGAGCATCTTGAATGTTCAAAGACCTAATAGATGCAACCATAATTTGCCGTAAAAGTTTTTCTCTTCTGGCTATTTCACTTGTAGAAGTATACAATTTTGCCTGATAAATAGCAGTTGAAATTTGAGGTTCAAGAACTTTTATAAGATTTATAGTATCTTGTGACCAATTATGGGGTTCATTAAAATAACTAAGTACCAGAGAGCCTAAAACCTCATTTTTATAGCTTAGAGGCAATATTAAAACTGATTTTATTCCAATTGATTTAAAAAAGATTTTTACTGATTCATCAATATCTTCCTGATCAATATCAGAAATAGCAATAAATTCCCGTCTATCAACAATGATATTATAAAGCTGCTCAAAACCGGTTAATTCTGAAAAATCACGCCCAATCAATGATGGAATATCAGGACTTTTTCTATATTCAAATTGAGCAGGATAGATATTGCTGGCTTTATTATCATAATCAAAGAGAATACATTCTTCTGGTTCAAATACATCACCAATTATAGTAACTACCCCGTTCAATACCTCATTAGGAGTTATAGCACTTCTGATTTTATTGATTATGGATAAAGTAATTTTATCCTGTTCCTGTCTTGATAATAATTCCTGAGTATATTCCCAGTTTAAGTCGATTATATTGTTAATTCTTGAGGTTAATAATCCTATTTCATCTCTGGTTGTTACAGGAATTTTTTCAGTCTTTTCACCAGGTTTAAACTGCTCCACACCTTGAGTAATATTATTTATAGGCGCAATAAATCTTGTAGAGAGCGCGTATTGAATTATCATAGCAATTATGAAAAACTCCAGAAAAATATACGGAGCAAAACTTGGAAATCTAATATTAAATACAACTGATGTAAAAGTAACAAAAATCAAATAAGCAGCAATTAGAAATATTGATAAATATGCTGAAAATTTTTGCCTAAAGCTTACGCATCCCGATTCTTGAGGAATTTCATGAAGTCCAATAAGAATTAATAAAAAGCCAATTGCCTGAGCAGAATGGCCATAAATTCCATATAACGCAACTAAATAACTAGGAATAATAAAAAATAACTGACCTATCCCAAGTATAAAAAGTCCAAGAATAAACTTTGAGATAACACTATTCCTGCAGGTCAACCTTATATCAGCATAAATAAGGGCAGATAATATATATAAAGCTTTTAAAGCTGTTTCTAGTGATGCATCAATAAGTATAAATTTATAAGTATAAGCTTGAATTAATGGAAGTAAAACAGGCCTTAAAAGACCATCAAGCACTATAATTAAAAATGAAAATATCAAAAAACCTGCATATACTTTTCTTCTAAATTGAGAATTTAACTTTTCACCGGCTTCTCTTGAATAAAAAGTCGACATAAAAATTGAAGTAGCAAAAATCATATCCCCAATAATAAGATATAGAATTTCAGGATTTGCTAAGTAATTCTCCCAAGTCAAAACATCGTAGGGAAACTCATATGATGTAAAAATATGAAAAAGCTTGAGTAGGCTGCCAGCTAAAAAGCCGCCACTAATAATAGCAATTCTTCTATCCTGAGTTCGGGTATAAATCTGATTACCTCTAATAAAAATAAATAAAGCTAATAAAGCAATTGATGCTTCAAAAATTATATGAATAAAAGGATTAAAAGTAACACTTGGAAGTAAACCGGTAGGGAAAGTAAACGTAAAAACTCCGATTAACAAGACTAAAATAGCAAAAAATATGTAAAGGATAACAAGTTTATTCATAGCTATCAACTCATTAATGAACATACAAAATTATATTTTCATTGTTTAAAATAAATTTCATTCGACTTATAACTGTAACGTACCTATCCTAGTTATTAATAATTCAGATAATACAAGTCCAGAAAAAGAATTTATCGCTAGAAACACAAATAATACTTAAATTTTCAATAATATTCATAAGGTTGACAAATATATTCAATTTGTTATACTAGTTAGTGAATACTAACTAACTATGAAATTGGAATTTGAACAAAAATGCAAAATCTAACAAAAAGACAAAATGAAATAATCAACTCATCAATTGAACTTATAGCTGAATCAGGTATTCAGAATTTAACGATAAAACATTTGTCTGAAAAACTTGGAATATCAGAACCAGCTATTTATAGGCATTATAAAAGTAAGCTCGACATTTTGCTAGCTATATTAGGCTATTTTGAAGATGATACAAACCTGATGTTTAATAATATATACAATTCTGAACAATCCAATATAAATAAACTTAAATCAATATTTATCCAAAGATGTAAAGAATTCTCAGAAAGACCGGAATTAGCAAAAGTAATATTCTCTGAGGAAATTTTCCAGAACGACGAAAAATTAAGAGACAAAGTATCTTCAATTATGAAAGTTCATCACGTAATTATTCACAAAATAATCGAGGAAGCACAACAAAGTAATGAGATCAGAAATGATATTCCAAAAGAACATGTAGCACCAATAATAGTAGGAACACTTCGATTATTAGTGACTAGATGGAGGCTGAATAATTTTGAATTTGACATAAATCAACAGGCAAAAGAATTGTGGAATACAC
Organism: Cyanobacteria bacterium UBA9579; assembly: GCA_003499585.1. Lineage (GTDB taxonomy): Bacteria > Cyanobacteriota > Vampirovibrionia > Gastranaerophilales > UBA9579 > UBA9579. Next base: position 10,053 of record DNSU01000006.1, read on the forward strand.
TAGAAAAGCTAATTATTAAGGAGAACCAAGTATGAAAAGAAGCATTATAAAAGTCGATGAAGAAAAATGCACAGGCTGTGGGCATTGTATTCCCGGTTGTCCAGAAGGAGCACTGCAAGTTATTGATGGTAAAGCCAGACTCGTTAGTGATCTATTTTGTGACGGATTAGGTGCCTGTATCAAAGAATGTCCATTTGGGGCTATGGAGGTCGAAGAGAGAGAAGCTGAAGAATACGATGAGTATAAAGTAATGCAAAATGTAATTCAAGGCGGTACAAACGTCATTAAAGCTCACTTAAAACATTTAAAAGATCATGATCAAAATGAATTTTTAAATCAGGCTATAGGTTTCTTAAAGGAGAAAAATATGGAAATTCCCGAATATGAAGAAAAACAGCCTAAACTGGCATGCGGTTGTCCCGGTTCAATGACTAAAACTATAGAAAGAAAACCTGAAAATGCACAAACATCTAATGTAAAGTTGTCATCAGAATTAAATAACTGGCCTATTCAATTACAGTTATTAAACCCAAATGCACCATATCTTAAAAACGCAGATTTAGTAATCTCTGCTGATTGCGTGCCATTTGCATATGCAAACTTTCATCAGCGTTTCTTAAAGGACAAAGTTTTAGTAATGTTCTGCCCTAAATTAGACAAAACCTTGGATCAATACGTTGATAAACTGACTGAAATTTTCAAGAATCAGGATATTCAATCAATAACCCTGATCCACATGGAAGTACCCTGCTGCTCAGGCATTGAAACAATCATCAGAAAAGCACTTGAGGCAGCACAGAAGAATATAACAATAAAAGACTACACAATCTCAATTTCCGGCGAAATTGTATAATAATCGCCACCTGCCATTCTGAGGGCAGTGAAGAATCTCACAAAAATAAATTTTTTTTTTACAAATACCCGAATAATTAATTGACATTTATTCCTATTCTGGTATACTGGTACCAGAATCTAATAAAGGATAATAGGATAACTATAATCAGGAAATAAAAAAAGATGCACAGTATTATTAAAATTTCAGAAGCAGCTACACTAGCCTTACACACAATGTATTTTCTATCTATCACAACAGATAGACTGGTCTCTACAAAAGAAATTGCCACAACATTTTCCATATCAGAAAATCATCTGGCAAAAGTACTTCAGAGACTGGCAAAAACAGGCCTGGTAGATTCTATTCGTGGTCCAAAAGGTGGTTTCAACCTGGGTAAAAGCAGTGATGAAATAACGCTGCTGCAGATATATGAAGCTATTGAAGGTCCGCTGGAACTATCCGACTGTCTGCTGGACAAACCAATTTGTGGTGGTGGAGATAATTGTGTAATATTCAATGGTCTGTTAGACCTGCTAAATAAACAAGTAAAGGACTATATGGGACAAAAGAAATTATCTGAGCTCAGAAACCTATTTCCCAAACAAGTCTAAATACAGCAAAGACTCTGGAGTCAAAAGACATATCCCCTAATAGATTAAATTTTTACCTGTTGAATAGTCATTACAACTGGTATAGGAGGAATTTTTGTGAATTTTTTTAGAAAGTTATTAGGTATGCAAGAAAAGGAGAACTCAACTATGAATATGTATTGCTTCCAATGCGAACAAACTGCACAGGGCACAGGATGCTCCGTGCAAGGAGTTTGCGGGAAGGACCCTATTACAGCAACTCTGCAGGATTTAACAGTCTATGCACTTAAAGGCTTATCTATGTATGCACATAGAGCAAGACAGTTTGACGTAAAAAATCATGATATAGACGTCTGCACAATTGAAGGTCTTTTCACAACCGTTACAAACGTAAACTTCGACCCTTCACGTCTACAGGTGATATTACTTAGACTGGCTCAATTAAAAGATAAAGCCAGATCTATGTATGAAGAAGCAGCAAGAGCAAATGGACAAACTCCTGAAGTTCTTGGTGGTCCTGCTCAATGGATTCCGGCAAAAGATTTAAATGGTCTTATTCAACAGGGACAAGAAGTAAATATAACAAAAAGACAGGAAAATCTCGGAAAAGACATAGTAAGTCTTCAGGAAATTCTTACTTATGGCATTAAAGGTGTTGCAGCTTACGCTGATCACGCAATGATTCTTGGACACGAAGATGATGATGTTTATGCATTCTTCCATGAAGCATTAAACTTCCTTACAAAAGAAAATCCAGCCGTAGATGAGCTCGTTGCTATGAACCTTAAATGCGGAGAAATCAACCTTAAAGTTATGGGAATGTTAGATACAGCTAACACAGGCACATACGGCCACCCAGAGCCAACAGCTGTAAGAATTGAACCTATAAAAGGTAAGGCAATTCTTGTTTCAGGGCATGATTTACGAGATTTAGCTGAATTACTAAGACAGACAGAAGGTTTAGGTATAAATGTTTATACCCATGGAGAAATGCTGCCTGCAAATGCTTATCCTGAACTTAAAAAATACACACATCTAGTAGGAAACTACGGTGGTGCCTGGCAGGATCAGCAAAAAGAATTTGACTTATTCCCCGGTGCAATTCTCATGACAACAAACTGTATTCAAAAACCTAGAGAAACATATAGAGGAAGAATATTTACAACTGGTCTGGTAGCTTGGCCAGGGGTAGTACACATTTCAGATACTAACTTTGCTCCTGTAATTGAAGCTGCACTTTTAGCAGAAGGTTTCAAAGAAGATGGCTCTGATAAAACTATTATGATAGGCTTTGGCCATAATACAGTTTTAGGAGTAGCAGATAAAGTTGTTGATGCTGTAAAAAGCGGAGCTATTAAGCACTTCTTTCTGATTGGAGGATGTGATGGCGCTAAAAGTGGACGTAACTATTACACTGAATTAGCTCAGTCTGTTCCACAGGACGCAGTAATTCTAACATTAGCTTGCGGTAAATACAGATTCAATAAGCTTGAATTTGGAGAAATTGGCGAAATTCCTCGTCTGCTGGATATTGGTCAATGTAATGATGCATACTCAGCCGTTCAAATTGCAGTTGCCTTAGCTAATGCGTTTGATACAGATGTAAACAGCTTACCTTTATCAATAATCTTATCCTGGTATGAACAAAAAGCTGTAGCAATACTGTTAACCTTGTTACACTTAGGAATAAGAAATATTCGTTTAGGGCCAACCTTACCGGCATTCATCACTCCAACCGTACTGAATGTACTGGTAGAAAACTTCAATATAATGCCAACAACAACAGCAAAAGAAGACCTAAATGCTATATTAATCCCAGCTTAATTACCCCACCCTAACCAACACAAGAAAAAGAGCTATGTTTTCACA
>DNSU01000138.1 GCA_003499585.1 Cyanobacteria bacterium UBA9579
TTCAACGGGTATATGCGAAGCGGAGTGTCAAAACTGAAACGATGAGTTTCTGTTTTGTAAACTCATTCTAGTATATATACTATTTCCAAGTTGATTTTTGGTCTATGAGACATGAGATTAATAGTACTCAAACAATTTAAAGATGCACAATTTGTGCATCTTTAAGGCAATAAATACTATAATGTTAGTAGAACTAATCTAAATAGAATACCGTTACTACTTTGTGAGTTTCTTCAGCATAAGCCACAGCTTTATGAAGTGTACCGCTTGTGTGCGACAGAAAACAGACCAATTGTTGGCAATCATCAATAATTTCTCTGTTACAAACTCTACTGGCATCTGCTAAAGTCATCATAGCTCTGTCAGGATGCTCTACAATGTTTGGCACACCAATAAGCTGGTCTTGAACATCTGATGGCTGTTGGCCTATAGTTTGAGGAAGAATAACTTTAAGCTTTTGAGGATTAGATTTCATTGTACCTCTAATAGCCGCAGCATTTGTGCCGCTTGATCCACCGCTGGTAATAACTGTATTCCCCTGACTTGCAAGAGCGAAGGTAAGTGTTTCAATAATTTGCTGGTGTGTAATTGGTAAGTTTCTGCTTCCAATAATAGCAATACGTTTTGCAGTCTGTTGAATAGTAGCTAATTCATGAGCCAGCTGGTCAGATGTTTCTGGAATATCATCATCATCCAGTTCATCTAATGGAACCATTATCGTACGTTGTTCTTTATCTTCTGCCATCCGAGATTCCCTATCTAATATTTCACTTACTTACAATAACTTGGTGATAAAGTCACCTAACTTAGATTAACGACTGATATCTTTTGTAGCACTATTTAATAATTTTAATTATAATTAATTCTTATTTTCTATTATATTATAATACTTAATGATATCATTAAACAAAATCTTTAAAATAGTTGATAAAATGTAAATGTGACTAAGTCACTTAAAGTAGTATCAAAAATATGAACAAAATTCTAGTAGGTTTAAATTCTGCACAACAAGAAGCTGTAACAAAATTATTTGGAACGATGCTCGTTTTAGCCGGCGCAGGAAGTGGAAAAACAAGAGTTCTTACTCAAAGAATAGCATATCTTGTCGCAAACGGGGCAAGACCCTCAGAAATCCTTGCCGTAACGTTTACAAATAAAGCAGCAAAAGAGATGAAACAGCGCTTAATTAATCTCCTTGGTGAAGAAATAGTCAAGGATATTTGGGTTGGAACATTTCACAATATTTGCAGCAGAATTTTAAGGCGAGATATAGAAAAATACAAGACAGACGACGGCAGAAAATGGTATTGCAATTTCGTAATATTTGATCAGGATGATAGTTTAAGTTTGGTTAAGCAGGCTTTAAAACTGGAAAATCTTGATGACAAAATGTACCCGCCAAAAGCCATACAATCTACTATTAGCATGGCCAAAAACCAGATGAAAGATGCATTTAAGTACGCAACAAGTGCCAGAGATTATAGATCAGATAAGATTTCAAAGGTTTTTCATACTTACGAAGGTCTTCTTTCTACCAATAACGCACTGGACTTTGATGATCTACTTTTAATTGCCACAAAATTACTGGCAACTTCAGATGATGTGCTTCAAAGATACCACTCAAGATTCAAGCATATACTTGTTGATGAATTTCAGGATACTAACCTGTCACAATATGAACTGATAAGCTCACTTTATGCCGGTGGTAAGACAGATACAGCATTTGACAATAGAAGTTTATGCGTAGTTGGAGATGTCGATCAGTCTATTTACAGCTGGAGAGGGGCTGATTATACAATTCTTCTTAACTTTCAGCAAGATTTTCGGGATGCAACTCTCATAAAACTTGAGCAAAACTACCGTTCAACTGAAAATATACTTGAAGTGGCAAACCATATCATTGTAAATAATAGAGAAAGAATGGATAAAAACCTTTATTCCACCAGAGGTAAAGGTGATAAGATTTTATGCTTCGAAGCTCAGGATGAGATGGAAGAAGCACACTATATTGCCAATAAAATTGCCGCTCAAACAGCAGGAAAATACTCTTTTAATGACTGCGTTGTCTTATATAGGACTAACGCCCAGAGTCGTGCGATAGAAGAAGCATTTATGGCAAGAAGCATTCCATATACTATGGTTGGCGGTGTGAAATTCTATTCCAGAAAAGAGATCAAAGACTTAGTCGCATACTTAAAGCTTATTTATAATTCAGATGACTCTCAAAGCTTAAAGAGAATTATCAACGTGCCAAGAAGATCAATCGGGCCTACTACAATTAAAAAGCTTGAAGACATTGCCATTAATGAATCTGTTTCTCTTTATTCAGTTATTGAAAGAATTGAAGAATACTCTGAATTTACCGCAAGAACTGTGAGTCCTTTAAAAAACTTTGTAAAACTGATTAACGATGCAAAAGCTAATCTTGAAAGAATGCCATTAAGTGAGTTTATTGCTCAATTAATTGATGATATCGGCTATCTTGATGAGCTTAAAGCCGAAGGAACAGAAGAGGCAAATAGCAGAATCGAGAACATTCAAGAGTTTATAAGTGCTGCAAGAGAATTTGAAGATATAGATGACTGGATTGAGTTTAAACATTATTGGATGGGAATCAGATGCTATTTAAGGGATCTTTATAATAAACTCAATGGAATAATGTTTGAACCAGACATTTATAGAGTTAGACTCATAAATTCAATGAATCAATTCGATCAGCATACAAAAGCTATTATTGCTAATAATAACAATGATAAAAAAACCCTTCAAAAAATTGAAATCGCTAGAGAATTAATAATATTATTATCAAAATTTTTCTTTAACTTCTTTATGTTGGAAAGATCAACTGAAGAAAAAGACAAACTCATTAATGATCTTAAACACCAACTCGACACCAAACTAGCTTTGTTGAAATTATAGATCAACAAAG
>DNSU01000062.1:0-14718 GCA_003499585.1 Cyanobacteria bacterium UBA9579
AATTCCTGTATTCAATCTTCAGCAGGTTTGGAGTCACAGAAACTATAGAGTTTTTTGAATCTATTGGGATTAAATTATATACCCAGGGCGATAATAGAGTATTTCCAGAATCAAATGATGCTAATACTGTAAGGGATTTACTCATTAAAAAGGCAGAAAATCTTGGAATTAATATTAAAAATCATTATCAAGTTATAAAAATAGAACGAAGAAACGGTAAATTTTTAGTCTATTCAGGTAGTCAACCCGTTGAATATGATAAAGTTATTGTTTCTACCGGAGGAAACTATAGAAGGCCTCCGAATTCAGGTTATGATCTGGCAGAAAGTCTAGGACATAAAGTGACAAAATTGAAGCCATCGCTTACTGCCTTTATAGTAAAAGAAATATGGCCTTCCAGTCTGGCTGGTGTGTCTATAAAAGGCGCAGCCATAAAGGCATTATTTCAGGGAAATGAGATTATTGAATCAGTAGGTGATTTTGTCTTTACTCATAAAGGTATATCAGGCCCTCTGGTATTTAAAATCTCTTCTTATTGTGCATTTTTTGACTACAATGAGTGCACCCCTCTTATTTTAAACATAAATTTTGCACCAAATATGTCCAAAGAAGAGTTTGATAAAGATCTTTTAAAAGAATTGGAAGAAAATTCCAAAAAAAGTATTGAAAATATTCTTAAAAAATATGCTCCAAAATCAGTAGTAACAACTCTTCTTGGTATAGAGCTTATCGACCCTGAAAAAAAAGCCAGCCAAATTACCAGAGAAGACAGAAAAATAATAACTCAATTGTTTACAGAAGCTGTATTATCAGTTAAATTTCCTGATCCTGAAGAAGAAGTAGTTACAGCAGGTGGGGTTGAGCTCGATGAAGTCAACTCAAAAACAATGGAATCAAAACTTGTAGATAACTTTTATCTCTGTGGAGAAGTTTTAAATATAGACGGTTTTACCGGAGGCTATAACCTTCAGGCATGCTGGTCTACCGGCTATATTGCAGGATTGAGCGCTGTAAGTGATTAATTTGTTATAAAGCGTCAGAACCACTTACTACTTCTAAAATTTCCTGAGTAATCGCTGCCTGTCTGGCTTTATTATATATAACAGTTAAATATTGAATCATATCACCTGCGTTAGTAGTTGCGGAAGCCATTGATGCCATTCTGGCAGCTAGCTCACTTGCTGATGCCTCGATTAAAGCCTGATAAATCCTGTTTGAAATATAAAGAGGTACCATCTTCTGTAAAACACTTTCCGGACTTGGCTCAAACACCATTTCAGAATGGATTTTTCCTTCTTTTTCGGTCTGCTCTACAGGAATTAATACAGGTAATAATTGCCATAACTGAACTTCAAAAGATAACATTGATTTAAATCTGGTAGTAATAATCTCTATTCTGTCAATATCACCTCTTACAAAGTATTCAGCAATATCTTCACCAATTACATTTGCCTCACCTACTGTCGGAGTAGATGGCATTCTAACATATGTTTCCTCAATGTCCACATGGGCTCTTTTTAATGCATTTACACCTTTTAGCCCCACAACAAATAATTTAACTCTTATATCATCTCTTTCCAACTCACGAACTCTGGTTATAGCCTTTCTCACAACATTAGCATTATAAGCTCCTGCTAAACCCTTATCAGAGGTTATAATTAACAATCCGACTGTCTTTAATTCTCTGCGGCTTAACAATGCCGGGTAATTATCAATTGCCTTTGCAGTTCTGATGCTTGTATCTTGAATATCAGGATTTGTTAACAGAAGTCTTTGAAAGGCATTCACCAGCTCATTCGAAAATGGTCTTGCGGCTTTAACCTTATTTTCAGCTCGTCTAACCTTAGCTGCTGCAACCATACGCATAGCCTGAGTTATCTTCTGAGTATTTTTAATACTTTTTATTCTTCGTCTTATATCTCTTAAACTAGCCATAATACTTCCTAAGCTGGTACTGTTGCAAATACAGTATCTCTAAACTTTTCCAAGGTCTCGCAAAGCATTTTCTCTTCTTCTTCGGATGGCTTTTTACCTGCATCTAATTTAATTATTAATTCATGCAGGCCAGGTGTTCTATATTTAAACCATTCTTCTTTAAATTCCTGGATTTTATCAGTATCAATTGTATCAAGTATGCCTCTGTTGGCAGGAAAAAGAATTGTGTACTGCTGTGCTACTGAAAGAGGGCTATATTGAGGCTGCTTAAGCACTTCTATGAGCTTTTGACCTCTTTTTAGCTGGTCCTGAGTGGATTTATCAAGGTCGCTCGCAAATTGTGCAAATGCTTCTAACTCTCTAAATTGAGCAAGGTCAAGTCTTAGCCTGCCAGCTACTGATTTAATAGCCGGAGTTTGAGCTGCACCACCTACTCTTGAAACTGAAATACCAGCGTTAATAGCAGGCCTGATACCGGCATTAAACAAGTCAGTTTCCAAGAAAATCTGCCCATCTGTAATACTGATTACATTAGTAGGAATGTACGCACTAACATCACCAGCCTGAGTTTCAATAATAGGAAGAGCTGTTAAACTGCCGCCACCTAATTTGTCAGACATCTTAGCTGATCTCTCAAGTAATCTTGAATGCAGATAGAACACGTCACCGGGATATGCTTCCCTACCAGGCGGTCTTCTGAGTAATAAACTCATTGTTCTATATGCCCAGGCATGCCTTGTAAGGTCATCGTAAACAATTAACACGTGCTTACCCTGATCCATAAATTCTTCAGCAATAGATGTACCTGCAAATGGAGCAATATACTGCAATGGAGCAGTTTCATTAGCGGAAGCTGAAACTATAATAGTATAATCCATAGCTCCATTTTCTTCCAATATTTTTGCTATTTGAGCAACTGAACTGGTTTTTTGCCCTATAGCAACATATATACAAATAACATCGGAACTTTTCTGGTTAATAATAGCATCTATTGCTATTGCTGTTTTACCAGTCTGCCTGTCACCAATAATTAATTCCCTTTGGCCTCTACCTATAGGTGTTAAAGCATCAATAGCTGTCAGACCTGTTTGCAATGGTTGATAGACTGACCTTCTTTCAACAATTCCGGGAGCAACTTTTTCTACTGCCCTTGTTTCAGTTGCATAAACAGGACCTTTTCCATCTAAAGGTTCACCTAGTGGATTTATAATTCTACCGATTAACTGCTCTCCAACAGGTACAGATGCGATTTTTCCTGTTGTTTTAACAGTCATTCCTTCTTTAATGAATTTATATTCACCCATAATAACAACACCAACGCTGTCTTCATCAAGGTTAAGTACTAATCCAAGTGTTCCATGACCATCCTGAAACTCAACCAGCTCACTCGCCATTACTTTTCTTAGGCCATAGATTCTTGCAATGCCATCACCAACTTCGATAACACTGCCTACATCTAGCACTTCAAGAGTGCTTTCATATTGTTCAATTTTACTTCTTATTATTGAGCTTATTTCATCAGGTCTTATACTCATTTTATAGTGCTCCATTATTTACTAATTGTTGACTTATACAGGTGACTTTGTCACCTCATCTTTATACCTCTATATCAGCTGTTTTTTCATATTTTCTAACTTGGTTTTTATACTGCCATCTATGGTTTTATCACCAATTTTTACTATCATTCCTGCTATTATATCAGGATCAACCTTGGCTGCTATTTTGATATTTTGATTAAATGCTCTTTCAAGCTTTCTTTTAACTTCATTCTTTGTATCTTCATTAATATCAATAGCTGTAATTATTCTGGCAAGAGTAATATTTCTTTTTTTATTTAAAATATCATTATAATGACTTCCAATTGCAGGAAATAAGAATATTCTGTTTCTATCCAGTAACAATTTCAGCAGGTTTAAAGCATACTGGGATACTGTGTCCTTAAATACTTTATCAACTACATCTTTTTTATCATTGGATGTAATGGTTGGATGCTCTAAAAAAGTGAGTAATTCATCACTTGATTTAAATGTTTCATTTATTCTGGATAAATCATCTGCCAATATATCAAGCTGATCTGACTTTTCTCCAAGATCAATCATCGCAGTCGCATATCTATCCGCTATAGTTGATATTCCTATGTTCTTTCCATTACTCATACAGCAATAATTAAACCTTTAAATTATCCAAATCATCAATAAATTCATTAATATATTTTTTGTGCAGCCTTTCATCAATTGCCTGTTTGATATGCTCTTCAGCAATATAAAATGCAGCTTTTGAGACATCCTGCATGACCTCATTTGAAGCCATTGCATATTCAGCTTTAATTATTCTTTTTGCTTTATTATGCACTTCATTGGCCTCAATATCAGCCTCTTTATGAATGCGTTTAGCTAAGCTATCAGCAATCTCTTTAGCTTCTTCTACTATTTTATGAACTTCTTCATCAGATCTTGCTACCTGTCTTTTAGTATCAGCAAGCTCATTTTCAGCATTAACTTCTTCTGACTCTGAAATTCTTATTTGCTCGATTATTGTATTTCTCTTTCTTGATAATGCAGAAAAAATCTGCGTTTTTCTGGCCAGCCAGACAAGAAATACAAGCATCAGAATAAAATTTATAAGATTAGAGTGATAAAGCACTTCAAGAGATTCACCAAGTGGATCAATTCCCACTTCACCCTGCGCAAATACTATGTATAAATTATCTAACATTGTTATAAATTACCTGTTTAATGATTTATTTATCATTTCTTCTGTAATACCTGATAATGAGACTTCTTCTCCTAAAATCTTTGCGGAGATGGAATGAGCAAGAGATATAATTTGTGGCTCTAAGGCTTTTCTGGCAATACTTTTATCATTAAGAATACCTTCTCTTTCTGCTTTGACTTGATTATTCACTTCATTAACAGTATTTTCAATGACTTTAGCTTTTTCATTATTCGCCAAAGAAGTATGCTCAAAAACAATATTATTTGCTTTTGCTCTTGCCTTAGTAATCTTAGATTCATAGTCTTTTGTTATATTATCTGATTCTTCACGATTTGATCTGGCATGTTCGAGCTTTTTATCAATATAGTTCTTGCGTTCTTGTCTAACTTCAGCTATTGGAGCATAGAAAACCTTCTGCATTATAACCATAAATACAAGAAAACTTATGAAAACTATGATTAATGTACCATTTATCTCTAACATTTTTTACCTTATTATTAAGCTAATACCTGTGTTGCAAGAAGAATAAGTGCTATTACTAATGCATAGATAGCTAAAGCTTCCATAAGGCCAAGCCCGATAAATAAGAAAGGTTTTAACTTGCCTTCGGCTTCCGGCTGACGAGAAACAGCATTCATATAAGCAGCAACAGCTATACCCATACCAATTCCAGGCCCAAGTGCGCCCAGTCCAACGGCAATACCCATAGCTAACACAGAAGCAGTTTTTGGATCCATAATAATTTACCTCCTAATATACTCTATATATTTTCTAATAATACTCTATCGCTTATCGTAATGATCGTCGATCTAAATAAGTGTGGCACCTTAATGATGTTCATGTTCAGCTAACACAGCGCCAATATAAGACGCGGATAATATTGTAAAGATAAACGCCTGCAAAAATGCTACGAATAACTCAAATAGCATTACAGGCACAGGAGCAACCAATGGTACAAATGCAAGAAGTACCAGAATAATCACTTCTCCTGCCAGGATATTTCCAAAAAGTCGTAATGATAAAGTAAGGGGTCTTGTAAAATCTTCCAATATATTAATTGGCAGCAAAAACCAGAACGGTTGAAGATAATGTTTAAAATAGCCTAAACCTTTTTTAGCAATTCCTGCACTAAAGTAATACAGAGATACAACAAGGGCAAGGGCTATAGTAACATTCAAATCATTTGTAGGAGATGCAAATTCGCCCTGTTCCAAATGATAAACCCTCCATGGTAACTGCCCTAATAAATTACCAACAAGTATAAACAGGAATAAAGAAGCTATAATTGCTACGTGCTTATAGCCTTCTTTCCCCATCTGCTCAACTGAAAGGCCTTCCAGAAACTCCATTATTATCTCGGCAAATGATTGAATGCCATCTGGTATTCTACTTAAGTTTCTTGTAACTACAAGGGCTAATAATATAAGCAATATCATAGATATCCACGTGGTTACCAAAGTATCCATATGTACTTCTAATGGACCAAAATGTGATATCCAGTGTTCACCAAATTGTAATTGTGCCAATTTCCAGCCTCTTCTATTGCCCAGCTTAAAATTTTTTACCGATTAATCTTATACTCATATAGTATAAAGACTTTTTAAAAAAAGTAAATACTGATTTTCGCCTTATTAATATTATAAAAGGTGAATAAGTACCATAACATTTGAGAAACAAGTTATTTTATCTGATGTCTTAAATGTTCATTTGCCATAACGCTTGTATACACTCCACATTCCAATTACTACACCAAGTACAGTAAACGCTATAGTCCATACAGGTACTTCATTATTGAGTTTTTTATCCAGATAATATCCTGCAAAAAACCCTAAAAATATTGGAACTAAAAGAGTAAAAGTAATATCGAGCATTTACACCTCAAGCTCTTCTGCTAGTACCTTGTTAAAAAAGTTTTTTCATAATGTCATTCTGACGGTTTTACCCCGAAGAATCTCAATATAGGTCAATCATGAGATCCTTCGCTTCTCTCAGGATGACACTACAAAATTAACTTAACAGAGTACTACTAAACACTCTGCCTTTTCCACATCTTCTTGGATCAGAGGCTGCATTAAGATTTCCACCTTGCGAGAGTCTTACACACTGAACACCGCCAAAGAACATATCTCGACCCGGAAATCTTACTATTTCCCATTCAGCAGGTATTTCAGATTCATCAAATTCTCTGCCTTCTTCAAGTGCGAATTTATTATCTTCCCAGTGAACCCTTGGCTCGTTAAGAGCCTTCTCTATTGACATATTTAGATTATTAATATTAACAATTACCTGGGTTAAAGAAGTAGCAATTCTTGATGCCCCTGGAGTACCAAGTACCAAGAGATCGTTTTTAAGCTCATCATAAGCTATGGTAGGGCTCATGCTGCTAACAAGCCTTTCTCCAGGATCAAGTGCATGAAATCCAAGAGGGTTAAGTTCGAGTTCTCCAAGAACATTATCCATTAAAATTCCAGTCCCCGGAATGGCTACACCTGAACCATACTCTATACTCATGGTAATGCTGCAGGCATTTCCAAGATCATCAACGCAGGATACATGAGTTGTGCTTGCACTTGGCAGAATATTCTTATATTTTTCAAGAATATAATCATCCTCCGTAAGTTCAAAATACTTACTAGGGTTTTTTCTACCTTCCTCTATACGGGAATACCTGTCATTTAAAGCTGTATGGATGATTTTTCCCAGCTTCGAAACAATAGCAGGATTGTATTCGGTAAGATTTAATTTTGATATAACCTTTAACATCTGAATTATAGTAGAACCACCCACCGAAGGAGGAGGATTTGTGTAAATTTTATACCTGCCATATTCAGCAAATAAAGGCTGTCTAATTATTACATCATAATTTTGGAGATCTTCAAGGGTAATAATTCCACCACCTGATTGAATTTCATTAACAATATTCTGCGCTATATCACCTTTATACACAATATCTGAGCCATATTGCCCGATTAAATCAAGGGTATTGGCAAGATCAGGATTTTTAAACAAATACCCCTCTTTTGGTATTTCCCATTGAGGAGTTGATAATAATTTTTTAGAATATTCGGTAAACCAATGCAAAGGCTCAGCTGAAATTGCTATATATCTGGCCATAGGAGAATTAAAAGGAACCCCTGTCCTTGCATTTTCAATAGCAGGCTGTAAAACCTCTTTTAATGGCAAACATCCATACTGCTGAGAAATATGTTCGAGCCCTTTTAAAGTTCCCGGAACTCCTACAGAAGCATGCCCTGAGATAACCTGAATTCCTGTACCGTATGGCAGATCTACTACTTTTGCATTTTTGCCAAATAAGCTTTTATCCAGCCCCATGCCAGGCATGGAATCAAAAAAATCAACTATTTTAACTTCATCATTTGAGGATCTTATAGCAGCAAAACCACCTCCACCTATACTGCACATAAGCGGATTTGATATCATTAGCTCAAAGGCAGCGCAAATTGCTGCATCAAAGGCATTGCCTCCTGCTTCAACAATCCTGCCAGCTGCTTCTGTTGCCCAGGGTGTACAACTTGCTACTGCTACTTTTTTTGGTTTTTGATTATTCATTATTTCGCTGCATTCCAAGACTCTAATCGTTAACTTAAGCCAGGTGGTATTATCACCTTATATTTGTTTTTTAATCTTGTTAAAATATTTCCCAAGATAGACCTTTACTTATATAATATAAATGTAACATTACTTGTATAGTATTATGAGATTTATAAATTTGGATCAGGAAAATAAACTAGATTTAATAAAAATTTTAGATAACACCAATGAAATTGCTTTATTTATATTTAATGAAGAAGGCGATATAATTCATATAAGTAAATCCGGCATTAACATTCTGGGTATTACATCTGATGGGCAGTTATCCTCTTTAAATATCCAAAATATTTTTGATTTTAGAATAAGTGAAATCAAAAATGAACTCGCTAAATCCGCTGAAATATCAAAAGAAATAAATATCCTGAACAATAATAGAACATTCATTCCTACTAAGACTGTTTTTTCAAAAACAGATAAAGGAATTACCGCAATTTCCACAATACTTTCTGAGAATCATTCTTACGGAAATATTATAAAAAAATTAACTCAGTCTCTGGATAAAGTGTCAAACATTTTAAATTCGAATCTTGAGCTTGAAGATACTCTCGAGCTTATTCTCAATGACCTAAGAACAATCATAAATTACGATAAAGCTGTAATAATGTTCCTTGAAGGGGATAATTTAAGCCTGAAAGCTTCAAGAAATTTAATTGACAGTATTAAAAAATATGAAAGAAGTCTACCGGGGGGTGTTTCGTTATTAAATAAATTAGTAAGAAACAACAGAGCCAGTTCAGACAGCGTTAATCTTACAGATTCAAATTCAGCAATAATGGAATTAATGAAAGGTTTAGGCTTAAAAATAAGTCCTCCTTTTTCATATATTGCATCTCCATTAACCATTAGGGAGACTCTCTTTGGGATAATCCTTCTTATTAAAGAACAGGAAAATTTCTTCTCAAGTGAAGATCTAAAAATTACTGAAACATTTACCAGCTCCGCAGCTTATTCTGTTAAAGATGCGGAATTAAGCAATGTATTTAAGATGCAGCTTAAAATATTAAAAGAGAATGTCATTGAGCGAACAAAAGCTCTGGAAGTTATTAAAGAGCAAAATCTTAAAATTCTTGAAGCCGATAAAATGAAAAACGAGTTTCTTGCCAATATTTCTCACGAGCTCAGAACACCTCTTAATGCCATTATTGGCTTTTCAGAAGCACTAAAACTTAAAATATTTGGAACTCTTAATGACAAGCAGGAAGAATATATTGATGATATACATACAAGTGGAATACATTTGCTTGGCATGATTAACGATTTGCTTGATTTGTCCAAAATTGAAGCAAAAGAAATGCAGATTTATAAGAAAGAATTTGCTGTATATCCAGCCATTAGCGAAGTACTTAACGTAATAAGAGCTATTGCTGATAAGAGAAAAATCTCTATTGAAGTATTATGTGAAGACAAAAACATTGAAATATACGCTGATTGCAGAAAGTTCCAGCAAATTTTATATAATCTTCTTAGTAATGCTGTAAAATTCTCTCCTGAATCTGGCAAAATTGAAATCAACATTAATAAAGATGATAACTATGTAAAAATTTACGTAAAAGATGATGGAATAGGCATAGATCCTAAATATCATGATAAAATATTCCATAAATTCCAGCAGGTAGACAATTCTTACGCAAGAAGGCAGGGTAGTACAGGCCTTGGGCTTACCATTACCAAAGAGCTTGTAGAAATGCATGATGGAAAAATATGGGTAGATAGTAAAGCAGATAAAGGTGCAACGTTCTATTTCACTATTCCATTAGAAAAAACTGATAAACATGACCAGAAAATCAAAACAGAGATAGTATAAATGAATACAGGCGACAAAAAGGGCACTATATTAATAACTGAAGACAATCCTGCTAATATGAAGCTCATTAGAGATGTTCTTATGTTTTATGGATATGATGTCATTGAGTCATATGACGGTGAAACATCCCTTAAAAAGATTAAAGAACATAAAGATAAGATTGATCTTATTCTAATGGATCTGCAACTTCCTGATATAGATGGTCTTGAGATTATTAGAATAGTAAAATCTGATGATTCTACCAAAGATTTGCCTATTTTTGTAATTTCTGCATATGTTCAGGAGACCGATATTAAAAAAGCCCTGAAAGCAGGGTGTAATAATTATATTACAAAACCAATAAACCTTGAAGATTTTATGGGCAAGATTAATGCATTTTTTATACACTGTATAAACAATAAGGATAGCGATTTTAGCAATCCTAAATAAAATTACCAATAATTTTATTTAGGATATACTGATTTTGTGAAAAAATATTCAAAGTAAGCAATAATATAAGATGAGAACAATTTAAGTTAACGATTAATGTTTTGCAACCACTATTAGAGAATACGAAAATAATGACTGAAGAAAATAAAAATATCGAAAAAATTGAACAAGACGGCATATCAAAATACAGAAAAGCCTGGAGTTTTACTAGAGAAATCCTGGAAACTGTAATAGTAGTATTGGTTTTGGTAATTTTAATCAGAAATTTCCTTGGAGAACCACGATGGATTCCTACTGCTTCAATGAAACCAACACTTATTGAAGGCGACAGGTTAATTATTGAAAAAGTTAGTACGCGTTTTTCAAAACCTCAGCGAGGAGACATTATAGTCTTTTATCCACCTTTTGAGAAACTTGAACAGTCTACATGGGCGAAATTTACGAGATTAATAGGATATTTTAACTCTGATACAGCTTATATTAAAAGAATTGTAGGTGTTCAAGGGGACACTATCGATATTAAAGATGGAGAAGGAGTTTATATAAACGGAAAACTTCTCAATGAACCATATAAAAGAGAATTCAATAAAATCGGATGTGCACCGGGAATGTATTGCGAATCTGTTAAAGTTCCTGAAGGCCATTATTTTATGATGGGTGATAATAGAAGCAATAGTCAGGATAGCAGATTCTGGGGCTTCTTGCCTGAAGATAGAGTTATAGGAAAAGCATATTTCAGATTTTGGCCTATAAATCGTATCGGGGTTCTGGAACATCCTAAATATAATCAGTAATTATTGTCTTTTGATTAGTGTCATATTGAAGCGTCAGCAAGATAATTTGTTTTAGTCTTGTGTGTTCAGCGTCTAAATCATGTACTAAACAGGATAGATCCTGAATATCCACGATTAATATTATGATTCAATGCCTTATGCTTCAGGATGACATTGCAGTATATTGTTGGAATAATTAAGAACTTGTGACAGAGCTTCTCTTAGTCTTCCACTGTGCTGTTGCAATAAATTTTCTGCTTCTTCGGAAGAAACAGAAGCTTTTAGCATTATTATTGCGGTTTTTACCTTATAGTTAGCTAAAATTAAAACTTTTTTAGCTAAATCATAATCAACATCTGCTATTTCAGAAACTATTCTTGTTGCTCTGTCGCGCAGCTTTTTATTGGTAGGTTGGACGTCTATCATAAAATTTTCATAAGTCTTGCCAATTCTGATCATAGAAGCTGTTGTAAGCATATTTAATACCATTTTTTGGGCTGTTCCAGCTTTCATTCTGGTTGAGCCTGTTATCACTTCTTCTCCAACTTCAGGAGTTATAAGAACATCTGAAAATTCTTTTATTTTGGCCTGTTTATTACAGGCAAGGCCAATTGTAGAAATACCTGATTCCTTAGCTTTTTTTAGTATGCCCTGTATATAAGGAGCATTGCCACTGGCAGAAATTCCAACTACCACATCTTTAGCTTTAGCTCCTGAATTGATAAGGTCGTTAACTCCACCTTCAAAACTGTCTTCTGCTCCTTCAACAGCTTTTTTTATGGCTTTATCTCCCCCTGCAATATATCCCCTGACCATATCAAGATCAGCATTAAATGTTGGAGGACATTCTGAAGCATCAAGGATTCCCAGCCTCCCGCTAGTTCCTGCACCAAAATATATAAGGCTGCCATTATTTAAAAAGCTCTCAACAATTATGTCTACTGCTCGTGCTATATTATCAAGTTCTTTATTAACTGCATCAGCTATTTTATAATCTTCTTTATTTATAAGTTCTACTATCTCTCTGGAAGACAGGAGATCTATATTTATGGTATTAGGATTTCTTTTTTCGGTGAGTATTACATTCTCCATATGTTCTGTCCTCATTTAGATAGTAATTCATAATAAGTATTTTATACTGAATAGAGAAAATTGGCTATAAAATAGATCGTATCTGAATTTTGTAGCAATCAGGATATATCATAAAAAAGATATTTATTATCTTTGTTTTTAATATATACTATTAATTGGAAATATAAAGAATAAAGAAGGAAAAGAAGTAAAAGATGGATTCAGTTCAAAAGTACACATTACAAATTGGTGACAAAACAGTTGAATTAGAAACAGGTAGACTTGCAAGACAAGCTGCAGGTTCAGTCACTGTTAAGTGTGAAGGAACCGTGTTATTGGTTGCAGTTACTGTAAACGAAGAACCAAGACCAGGGATTGATTTCTTCCCGTTACTCGTGGATTATGAAGAAAAGATGTATTCAGTAGGAAAAATTCCGGGTGGTTTTTTAAAGAAAGAAGGTCGCCCTTCAGATAGAGCAATTCTTACAAGCAGACTTATTGATAGACCTATTAGACCGTTATTCCCTAAGGGTTTTAGGAATGACGTGCAGATAGTTGCAGCTAATATTAGCTCAGATCAGATCATACAACCTGATACACTAGCTATATTTGGCGCATCAGTTGCACTGGAATTATCAGGAGCTCCTTTCCAGGGCCCTATCGGTGCAGTAAGAGTGGCTAAAGTTGATGGAAGATTTATTGCAAATCCAACATACGAAGAATCAGATTATAGCGCTCTTGATATAGTTATTGCAGGAACAGAAGATTCTGTATTAATGGTTGAAGCAGGCTGTGATTTCGTCCCTGAAGAAGAAATTTTTGCAGCGGTTGAGTTTGCTCTTCCTGAAATTAAAAAACAAGTTGAAGCACAAAGAGCCTTTACAGCTCAATGTGGCATCACAAAGCAAGAATATGTTAACCCTCATGATACAACTGAGCTTCACAATCTCATTCAAGAAGCTGCCAGTCAGCTTATTAATGAGGCGTATCATAACTTTGACAGAGAAGGAAGAAAAGTAAAGCTTAACGAAGCAAAAGAAATCGTAAAAGCAAAAATTGAAGAACTTCCTGAAGATAGTTCAATTAAACAGCTTTTAGCTTCTTCTGATATTAAGTTTGTTAATGAAGAATTTAAAAGCGTTGAAAAGAAAATAATGAGAAGCATGGTGCTCAATGAAGGAGTCAGGGCTGATGGAAGAAAATATGATGAAATCAGACCTATTACCGTTGAAGTAGGAGTTCTTCCTAGAACTCACGGTTCAGCCGTATTTACTCGCGGCAGCACTCAGGCCCTTTCCGTTGCTACTTTAGGTTCTCCTGGAGATGCCCAGTCATTAGACGGTATTTCACCAGAAACAACCAAGAGATATATGCATCATTACAGTTTTCCAGGATATGCAACCGGTGAAGTCAGGCCAATGAGAGGCGCTGGAAGACGTGAAATCGGACACGGCGTACTTGCAGAAAAAGCTATTTTACCGTCTTTACCACCTAAAGAAACTTTCCCATACACTTTAAGAGTTAACTCAGACATTCTTGAGTCTAACGGATCAAGCAGTATGGCAAGTACTTGCGGAAGCTGTCTTGCACTTATGGATGCTGGTGTTCCTCTTACCACAGTTGTTGGTGGTGTAGCCATGGGATTAGTTAAAGAAGGTGATCAAGTAGCAATTTTAACCGATATTCAAGGACTTGAAGACTTTTTAGGCGATATGGACTTTAAAGTAACAGGTAACAAAGAAGGCATAACAGCTCTTCAGATGGATATGAAAATTAAAGGTATAAGTATAGAGACCCTTAAAAAAGCTATTGATCAAGCAAAAGTTGGCAGAAACTTCATTATAGATAAAATGACAGAAGCCTTATCTGCTCCAAGAGCTGAAATGTCACCATTTGCTCCAAGAATTCATACTATGAAAATTGATGTTGATACCATTGGAGCGGTTATTGGACCTGGTGGTAAAACAATTAGAGCTATTGTTGAAGAAACCGGCGTAACCATTGATATTGAAGATGATGGCACAGTGCTTATTACCAGTGCAAATGGTCCGGCTACTGAAAAAGCTATATCAATAATTGAAAACCTTACAAGAAAAATTACCCCGGGACTTATCGTTAGAGGTAAAGTAGTCAGAACTATACCGATAGGCGCTTTTGTTGAATTAGCTCCCGGTAAAGATGGAATGGTTCACATTTCACAAATTACACAAGAAAGACTCGCAAGGGTTGAAGATGCTATTAACGTTGGTGATGAAGTTATCGTCAAGGTTATGAGCGTAGATGATAAAGGAAGAGTTAACCTTACAATGAAAGGCGTTACTGAAGAAGAAAAAGCTAGCGTTACAAAAGGTTAATTCCATAATTAATAATCCTAAAAAA
>DNSU01000062.1:14800-16252 GCA_003499585.1 Cyanobacteria bacterium UBA9579
AGATGAAAACATCAGAGCTTTTTTTATAATCTTTTATTGAGATTCTTCGTTTTACCGAGAATGACTGAAAAAACTTTAAACTACTTCTTCCTCGAATTTACAGTTAAGAGCTTCGTCAATTTCATCAAGAATCAACTTGGCTGCAGAAACTTTGTCTTTCGCAGAAGTTATAGGCCTGCCTATAACAAGATAATCAACTCCAGCTCTAATAGCATCTGTAGGTGTTACAAATCTGACTTGATCGTTAACCACAGACCAGGTAGGTCTTATTGCGGGACATAATACAATAAAATCTTGACCACATTCTTTTTTGATTTTTAATGCTTCTGTAGCGCTTGCAATTACACCATCAAGGCATGATTCTTTAGCAAGTCTGGCTAATCTGCATACATAATCATCAATATGTCTTTCAACTCCTAATTCTTCAGTTAAGGTTCTTTGACCAAAACTTGTAAGGAGAGTTACACCAAGAATTATTGGTTTTGGAAGGTTGTGGTGTTTAGCGGTCTCTTTTGCAAGCTTAATGGAGCTTGAAATCATTTTGGATCCGCCTGATATATGCATGTTGAAAAAAGTAACGCCGTGCTTTACTAAATTAGCGTTAGCTTTAGCTACAGTATTTGGAATATCGTGAAATTTGCCGTCAAAGAATATCCTTCCACCTTCCTGGTGAATAATATTTATAATTTCCGGTCCAACACTTGTAAATAACTGAAGACCAACCTTAAAAATGCCTACATAATCTTTTAATTCATAAACTAATGCTTTTGCTTCGTCTAGTGTGTCTACATCAAGTGCTAAAATAAGTCTGTCTTTTGCACAATTTTTGTCTTGTATCATCTTAGGGACTCCAATCTAATTTTTCCATATCCCCTGAGTTTACTAATGTCTAAATGTGTAAGAATTTAATTTTACCACTATTACTAAATAATAACAATAAATGGTCTTTATAATCCACAAAGTAATATTTTGATTAAAAATATTTAGCTTTTTGCGATCTCTACTCCTGCATTTTTCAGGTTATGCAGAAGATTTAATCCATTGAATATTGCTTTAACATTAGCTTTTGAGGTGCTGGCGTCTTTGCCTCTGCATATTATTGTCTCTCCGTTTTCAAAAGACAGATGTATTACTGTCATAGCATCAGCAGCTACACCTTTTACTTCTTCACCCAATGCGGATTGTTCGTAATGCAGAAGCTTCTCTTTAAACCCGGCATTTGCAAGTGCATTCAAGCAGGCTTCAAGAGGCCCGTCTCCATGGCCTGTAGTATCATACTCTTTACCATTGAATGAGAACAATAGCCTATATTTCTCTTTTGCCCCATTATCAAGCTTCTTAAATTCAAGAAGTTTAAATGGCCCTTCAACTTCATATATCTCTTTAAGGTAAACATCAACAATAGTTTGGACCGGTAATTCACCAATCCTTTCAGCTTTTTCCTTAATAGAG
>DNSU01000062.1:16325-23027 GCA_003499585.1 Cyanobacteria bacterium UBA9579
CCTTAATAGAAGGAACAAGCCTTATTGCTTCTTGTATAGTAATTGGATATCCGGCTCTTGTGATTATTTCATACACAGCGGTTTTACCTGATTGACTGGTAAATCCAAGGTGTTCATCATCATCTCTTCCGATTAATGATGGATGAATCGGCCTGTAAGCTCCTTTTTGCATGCCTTTTGTCTTAGCTGCACCGTCCTGATGAATGCCGCTCCTATGGGCAAGTGCATCAGGGCCGATTAATGGGCTTTTTTCATATATTGGAATATTTGACATCTCTGCAACTGTAACCGCTGTTTCGTAAATTTTTGACATATCAAGGGGAACATCAATATTGCAGTTGTATAAGCTTGTTGCAACTTCATACAGGTTAGTATTTCCTGCTCTTTCTCCAAGCCCGTTTAAACTGCATTCAAGCTGGGTCGCTCCTACAAAGAAGCTTTCTACTGTCGTGGCTGTTGCCATGCCTAAATCATTATGACAATGAACAGCTATTATTGTATCAGATGGTAGAACATTTACTACTTCTCTTACCATTTTTACAAATTCCATCGGGCGTGTGCGCTCAACAGTGTTTGGAAGATTTATGATTCCTGCCCCTGCCTGCACAACTTCCTGTAATGAATCAATAACGAAGCTTAAATTTTCGGAGCAATCTCCAAAATGCTCAACTGAAAACTGAACTTCGCCTTTTTCTCCTATCAATGATTTTGCATATTTAACAGCTTCAACTGCAATTTTTCTTACATCAGCAGGTTCTTTTTTAAGAACATATTGCATATTAAAAGGACTTAGGGCAATAAAAGTATGAATTCGTGGCTTAGCTGCATCTCTTATAGCATCTGCAACTTTTATAATATCTTTTTCAACGGCTCTAGCCAGGCCTGATATAACTATATTATCCGGAGCGATTGAAGCTAAATATTGGCATGCCTCAAAGTCCATATCGCTGGAGCCTGAAAACCCAACTTCTACTCCTTGTACACCTAATTTTACAAGTTGATTAAAAATAACTTCTTTCTGTTTTGTATTCCATGGCTTTTTTAGAGCCTGATTTCCATCTCTGAGGGTTATGTCATAGAAAAACGGCTGTCTTTTATTTGCCTCATTCATTATTATTTTCGATCTCCACAATTGAGTATCAGATTTAATATACCATGATTTTATAAATCATAAATTAAGTAAAGACTTTTTAAAGAGTTTTTTAAGTTTTTTAAAATAAAATTTCCATTTCGCAGTCTTTACAGTTGAAATTTAGAGTGTATTTTTTATTATGATTGTCTATAAGATATAGAGGTTCTTTAGTTTTTACTTTAGGATTTTCTTTTGGACAAAGATTAAATTCATATCTAAGACAATGCTTTGTTGTCATAACTTTTTGACCTTGCATATCAACGCCAGACTCAGCTGCTGGAGAAATTTTTTCTACACCATGTCTTTTATAGAAATTTATAGCGCTTTTATTTAATACATTAGCTTCATAAGAAAGCTCTTTAGTCATATAAGGAATATTATTTTTTTCTATTTTGTATGTTTCTCTTGGGTACTGCTGCATACGATTTAGTTTTAGCTGTTCTATTGCATTTCTGCGCAGTTCATTCAGTGTTTTTACAGGTATAAAATAGATATTTTCAAGGTTGATATCTAAATCAGTACAAACAAACTCAGTTTCTCCCAGTTTTAATAATTGTTTTCTTATATTATCGAGAGATTTTTCTTTATTATTGGCAATTTCTTTTTCAATATTTAATTGTTGACGGACTTCAACTCCATCTTCATCGATAGCATAGAGGGTTATTTTGTCATTTTCTTCATGAAGCCACATTTCGACTGAGATTTTTCTTTCAATATTTGCTGAATCAAGCTTTTTGATAAAATCCTGATCGAAATTTCTGTATATAAATGTTCCTTTTTGGATAAACTTTATATTATTCGGATAAATTTGGCCGTTTTCAACCTGATTTATGTTGGTTCCCTGAAGGGTATTATTTTCATCAAAGAAGCATATTCCATCACCATTGTTGAACTTTGTCTTATTATTAATGGTGAAGGAGTTTTTATTGACAGAAATTACTTTTCCAAGAGGTTCTCCCAGCGATTTTGGGGTATTAAAAGATGTAATATCTTTATGTCTGCCGTTTAAAAAATAATCGCAAAAACCTCTATTAAAACTTTTGTATGGATCTGGGATAAAATTAATAGTGCTTTTTCCGCTGGAAGTTTTATCAAGATTGAGTTTAAGCAATGCTTTGTCAATTTCCTGCCTGTAAAAGCTGACTATATTTTTTATGTAATGGATATCTTTTAGCCTGCCTTCGATTTTAAAGGAGGCTACTCCTGCTTTTATCAAATCTTCTATATGATCTGACAAATTCAAATCTTTTAAAGAAAGTAAATATTTATCTTTAGCTATAGCATTTCCTGATGAATCAAGGAGAGAATATGGTTTTCTGCATGGTTGAGCACATTCACCCCTATTACCGCTCCTTCCTCCTATGGCATAGCTTAAATAACATTGTCCGCTATAGCTTACGCATAATGATCCATGAATAAAACATTCCAAATCTATATTGGTTTTTGATTTTATTTCCTTTATTTCCCGCAAGGATAATTCTCTTGCAAGAATTGCGCGTTGGAATCCTACTTTTTCAAGAAATTCCAGTTTTTGCCAATTATTATTATGCATCTGTGTACTCGCAAATATTGGAATAGGCGGCAAATCAAGCTCCAACAACCCCATATCCTGAATAATAATAGCATCTGCTCCAATGTTATAGAGCTTATTAATAAGTTTCTCTGCTTCTAATATTTCATTATCACTCAGGATAGTGTTTATTGTTATATATACTTTAGCCCGATATTGATGAGCAAATGAAATGAGCTTTTCTATATCTTCCAGAGAGTTTCCAACTGAGCTTCTGGCTCCAAATTTGCTTGCTCCAATATATACAGCATCTGCACCGCATTTTATTGCAGCTGTTGCAGATTCCAGATCTTTTGCAGGGGCTAATAGTTCAATCTTTTTCATAGTTTATAAAAATTAAGGCTTTATTTTGTACTCCATTATGATTTTATACTAAATTTCAATAATCGTGTAAATTTTGCTAAAACATCTATGTAATTGTGCAGTTAGTCGGGTATATTATTTCCGTCGCTGTTGCAGCTACAAATTGATGTGCTGCAAAGGCTCCTACAATAACATACCCGACTAGATTGTTAAACAATTAGGAAAAAACTAACTTACTATATCTGCTTCCAAAACTTCTGCTCTGGGTAAAATAAACCAGAATTTAGTTCCTTTTCCTTCTTCAGAATCAAAGTCTATATATCCTTTATGCAGTTCAATAAGTTTTTTGGTTAATGTTAATCCTAAGCCCGTTCCTTCCTGTTTCCTGGAATAAGATGAATCTATCTGGATAAATTGTGTGAATATTTTATCCCGATCGTGCTGTGATATTCCTATCCCGTTATCAAGGACTTCTACTTTCAACCTCCCTTTTGTCAGGCTTGTATATACAATAACTTTACCGTTTTCTTCCGTAAACTTTAAAGCATTGCTTAAGAGGTTATACATTATTTGCCTGAACCTTACACTGTCTCCATGTAATGTAACATCAGAAAGTTGTAAATCCAGTGAAATATTCTTTTTAATAGCTATATTTTTTAAGGTAGATATAGTTTCTTTAATGACTTTGCCGGTATTAAATTTTTCATAGTGTAACTCGATACTTCCGGATTCTATTTTAGATAAATCAAGAACATCATTGACTAATTGTAATAAGTGCTTTCCACTAATTACGACATTATTTAAATAGTCGAATTGCTTAGGTGCTAAAGCACCATAGTTACCACCTAATATCATCTCAGAGAAGCCGATAATTGCGTTTAATGGTGTTCTGAATTCATGTGACATATTTGCCAGAAATTCGCTTTTTAATCTGGTAGCTTGCTGTGCCTGTGCATATAAACTTGCTTGCCTGATGGCTATAGCGATTTGGCTTCCTATATCTTTTAAAATCTCAATATTTCCCTCATCCCACTTTCTTTGATATTGGGTCTGATGTATGGCAATTGCTCCCAATATCTCTCCTTTATGGGCTATAGGAGTGATTATTAGTGATCTTGTATCGAGAAACTGAGTTTTGAGACTTTGTGAAAAATTTAGAATTAAAGAATCAACACTATCTATTACTACCGGCATTTTTTCTTCTACCAGATACTTATACCATTCTATTGATAAGTTTAAAGTTTTTTGATTGTCGAGAAAAGATGGAATATCTTCATTTACTCTATATTCATTTTCCAGATTAAACTTTAACTTTTCAGGGTCAAACAAGGCGATTATACACCTGTCAACTTTCAGAAGTTTGCCTACTTCTTTAGTAGTCGCTGCAAGAACCTGACTAAGATCCAGTGTTTCCCTAATACTATCTACAAGCCATCTGACAATTCTCTCTCTTTCTTGCTGTTCAAAGATTTTATTAATATATTCGGTTAGTTCTTGCTCTTTATAAACCAGTTTTTGGTTTTGCAAAGCAAGTAGTTCTTCCTGTTCTTTGATTTTTTTACTTATTTCTTCCAGCCTTATGGCGCTGTTATCTATTAACCGCTTAGCATTTAAAGCGGTTAAAACAAGTTTTTTTATTTTATTAACCAGTGGCATTGCCATACAGAATAATCCTTTTAAAATTTTTATTCTGAACTTATTTAAAATTTTAAAGTAAAATTTAGTATCTGAAAATTATAGAACTGGGTAGTTGTGTATTTTTAAATTGTATGTTCACGCTATAAGTCCTGTTGACATTGGGTTAAAAACTTTTAATAAATATGAAATATGCTTAAAGAATCGTAATTTTCATGATTTATTAAGTACAACCGGGTACCGTTATATTGGTTTTTTTTATTAGCCATGGTGTCTAGTAATTTTAAACATGATAAGTTGCCAGCTGTCTGAATTTCGAGAAAATAAAAAGTAAAGAATTGTATCACCTTAAGTAGAAAAATAACAAATTTACCTGTGTTTGATCTTTATATAGAAGGTAAGACCTATAGTAAGTGATCAAGAAAGATAAATTAACAAAAATAGGGAGTAGTAAGTCGTTCTGGTTGTGGCTAATGAGGTTTTTTAAAAATTTATATGATCACAAAGTTTAATCAAAATCCTAAAAATACAGTCTGGATGCACGAGAATAATATAGCCCATGGATCAGGAAATACCCTTAAAAGAGATTTAAGAACCGGATATAAATATTTATCATTAAATAATATTGAAGAAAGAGAGCCTTTAAAAGTTAAAAAGATGACAAATCTAACTTTTAAAGGCTTTCACTTAGTGTCTTCCAGGAAAATATTAAATATACTTGCCGAACAATTTGCTCCTGGTCAAAAAATCAGTCCTAAGAATGCTTATAAAAAGATTATTGAAATATTACCTGATATCAATAAAGATTATGAATATTTAAGACTGGCACTGGAAAAAAGCGGAGATAAAATTACCGGTGATCTGGTTATTTCAGAACCCGTATATAGCAGATTTGCAAAAGCAGTAGTAGCTCCTGCAAAAGCATTGGTAAGTGCATTAAAATATCCTTTCCTTAGCAAACAAGCTAAAGAAGGGCTTAAAAACCAGAAAGAAATTCAGCAAGCAGCGTCTTCACTTGTAGGGATTTATAAAAAAGTTACCAGTATGGAAGGAAAATCTTCCAATGAAATCAAAAAAGCCATTTCCGGATTTGTAAATAAACAGCTTAATTCTCTTAAAACCAATTATAGTATAAATATAGCAAGCCCTATAATAACTCTTGTTGCCGGTGGGTTGAGTGCATGGTTTCTTGCAAATGATTTTAGTAATATGAAAAGATTAGCTACAGATGACCCTGTAGAAGCTAAAAAAGAATGGAAATCAAAGTTCAAACAGGTAACCCTTGGAATTGGCCTTGCCTCTTATCTAACTTATGTTACTAATACAACATTTAAGAAAACCGTTAACTCGAGTTTAAAATTTGCTGTAGGTCTTAATGCAGTCAATCTGGCTATAACTGAAATAATAAGCAGAAAATTAACAGGCAGACCGGTTTTCCTTCAGAGAAACCCAAAATCTAATGAGACCAACAGCACTATAAATAAATACTCAGGCTTATTAAACAATAATGGAAAATCTGCGTTCTCGGCATTTATCACAGATAAATCACCTTCATCTGTGACATTTACCGGTAGTTTACTCCAAAAAGCTATAACATCAACTATTCCTAGAGAAAAATTTGTTGAATCTATGAATCTTTTAAAGCAAGTTGATAGAAAGAGATATATCCAGGTAATTAATACTGTTAAAAGTGAATTTCTAAAATCAGGCATTTTTAAAGATCAAAAAGTAAGTCTTTTAAAAATGTTAAAAGATAAAAATTATCTAAACAATATTGCAGAAATTCCTATTGGGAAGAATAATTTCTACAATTCAATGGTTGATTTGGGTAAAGCTCTTACTTTCCCGATCAAACCTATCATAATACTGGCTAAGAAAGCTTTGGGCAAAAGTAATCCAAGTGAAAAAGAATCATTAGGTCCATTATTTGTGAAAAACACATTGGAAATCTTAAATAAAGCAAAACAGGGAGTAGGCAACACTCTAGAATCCATCAAAACAAATTATGGATCAGCTATAGCCAAGCAACTGAGCTCAGAAAAACCGACATATGGCGGAGAGA
>DNSU01000062.1:23118-23757 GCA_003499585.1 Cyanobacteria bacterium UBA9579
AGCCAGCATATTCTTTAAAGCGACCGGATTAGTAACAGTTCCGTTTTTAGTCATGGAAGCCTGGAATATGGCTAAAAAAGAAACTGGTGATGATGATATAGCTAATCAAAAAGCAAGAGAGCGTACTGCTCAGGATTTAACAAGACAGGCCTTTTCAACCTGGGTTGTAGCGGGTATAAATAAATCATTTAAACCAATCTACAACAGTTCATTATTAGGTGCCGCTATTGTCACTGCAAGTAGTGTACTTGGTTATGAAAGTGCTACAAGATTATCTGTAGGAGTCCCAATTACCCCAAAATCCAAATCTGAAATGCTGGAAATTGATAAGAAAAACTATAACAAGAAAGGCTTATCTGCGGTATTCTTCCGCTTAATGTCCCGTTTAACAGGTAAGAAACCTCTTTCTGAGAGAACACAAAAAATAAATAAACCTGAAATCAATCATTCTCAATTACAACAAAGTTTATTATTGGATCCGCAATATAATAAAATTTCGTCTTTCCAGCCTAAAATGAATAACAATGTCCTAATATCATCTAATAATCCATCATCATTTAATTTAAACAATTCACTAGTGCCAGACAGGTTAAAAACACGATTAATTAAATAATGACTTGCAGGGAGAGAAAAAGCTAA
>DNSU01000062.1:23838-23994 GCA_003499585.1 Cyanobacteria bacterium UBA9579
ATAAACCCAGTTGGGTTTATTAGCTTTTAATATGAGTAGTTCTATCAAATAAAAACATCATATTTTAGTACTATTGGATAAATTTTTATAGCCAAGTAAAATAATAAGGGGGATTAGCTAACTTAAAAGGTTTAGTAGTGCTCCATCGTTAACTGA
>DNSU01000013.1 GCA_003499585.1 Cyanobacteria bacterium UBA9579
GGAGGACAAGCAACAGCTAATGGAGTACAAAACGGATTAAATAACATTAATCAAGGTTTAGCTCCAGCAGCTAATGCTCAACCAGCAGCAGCTCCTGTACAAGCTCCAGCATTATCCGTACAGGATGGAATAGCTAAATTTAACGAAACCAAACAACCAGTTTGGAACAAAGCAGAATGTCCAGTCTGTAAAGGAAAAGGTTGCAAGTACTGTAGCGATGCAGCTCAACCAGCAGCAGCTAATCAAGCACAAGCACCACAGCTACAACAAGCACAGGCACTAGGCAAATTACAAGTAGCACAAAATCCACAATTAAATAGTTTAGCAAATCAAAATCCATATCAATTATCAGATACAGATATTAAAAATCTACTCGCTGCTATTATGCAATTGGTTAATCAATCAGGTAAATAATTAATCTAATTTAAGTTTTAAAGAACTTGGAATATTGATTCCAAGTTCTTTAACTTTTTTAAACCTGATTAAATAGTTGATTTTTTCAAAATGACATTCATTTTTATTGGAAAGTTTTTTATACTTTAATCATACAGATTTAATTATATTCTTGGAGACTGTTTAAAATGACTAAAGATACTGATAATAATCTTGATGTTCTTATGCTTTTGCCTCCTCAATGGACGCCTTTAAGCCCATATTATGCCTTACCGATACTGGCTGGTGAATTAAAAAGAGCCGGATATAGCTGTGTAATAAAAGATCTGAATATTGATTTTTTTCATAGGATATTATCTCCTGAGTTTTTATCCTGGTGCAGGGTAGAAATAAATAGAAAAATGGAGATATTAGAAGAAGAATTTATCAGTAGAATTGCTGATGAAGGGGTAAATGCCTTTGCAGGAGGAAATGACCTTTATCATGAAATACAGGAAAAGATTGATAAATACGAACTACACTGGGATATGGTAATAGAAAATATCAATAAAGCTAAGAGTTTTTTCCAATCAGAAGAAATTTATGATCCTCAAAAAATGGCATGGGCTTTTAATATAATAACCAAAGGTCTTGATATAGCCAGCTTGCCATATTTTCCCTCAAAAGTACTGTTACGGGATTTTAAAAATCGAAATCATAAATTAACAATAGAATCTGTTATGGAAGCAATATCTAATAAAGAAGAAAATCCTTTTCTTGAATATTATAATCTGGTTTTTTCCTCTTTAGCAGAGTTAAAACCAAAGATGATAGCTATCTCCATTAATTCTTTTTCTCAAGTAGTAAGCGGATTAACTCTGGCAAAACTTTTAAAAGATAATATGAAAGATACTCACATATCTATTGGCGGAAATTTCTTTACCAGAGTTATAAATACACTTCAAGAGAAACCTGAATTCTTTGAAAACTTCTGCGATACGCTTGTTTATGAAGAAGGGGAAATCCCTATTATAACTCTTATAGAAGCTATTAAGACTAATGGAGATTTATCAAAAGTTCCTAACCTGCTTTATCTTGACGGTGAAAAAGTTGTTATAACAGAAAAATGTGAACCGCAAAAACTTGATGATATCGCTGATCCTGATCTAACAGGAATTGATATGAAAGCTTATTTATCACCTGAAATAGTGATTCCAATACAGGCATCAAGAGGCTGTTACTGGAAAAAATGTACATTTTGCGATCATGATTACGGATCTGTTTACAATATTAAATCACCTGAAAAATTAATATCTGAAATGAGAGTTTTCAAGGAAAAATATGGTATTAAACATTTTGAGTTTATAGATGAAGCCATTTCTCCTTCATATTTAAGAAAAATGAGTGAAGCTATACTTGAAAACAATCTGGATATAAGATTTTTCATGTATGCAAGAACTGAAAAAGGTTTTTCAAAAGAACTTTTAGACCTTGCCCATAAGGCAGGATGCAGAATGATTATGTGGGGCGTGGAAAGCGGCTCCAGAAGAATTATGGAAATGATCAACAAAGGTGTTGATCTGGATAACAGATTTGAACCGTTAAAAAATTCAAATGCAGCCAAAATATGGAATTTCTGCTTCCTTTTCTTTGGTTTCCCGACAGAAACCACCGAAGAAGCAATGATGACTGTAAATATGATTATTGATAATAAAGAAATAATCAATTCATACGGATTAAGCAATTTCTCTCTGGGCAAACATACTAAAATGAGACAGGAACCGGAAAAATTCTCAATAACAAATATCAGAGAAGATGAAGAAGATTTATCAAGTAAACTTCATTATGATGTCCTTGAGGGAATGACCTATTCACAACTATTAAAAGTAAATGATCTATGTTCAGCAGTCTGTGAGCAAATTTACTTTGCTCCACTCTGGTTTTCTATAGGTTTCAGGGAATTTTTACATCTTTATCTTGAGAGATACGGATTTGATTATGTTAAGCAATATTCCTATATCGATCCTGAAAAAGCAGAGCAATTTAAAAAAGAAATGGTAAATGAATAAATAGGAAACTATTATTTTTCAACCATTCATAACTGTCAATATGAAATGCTTCGCGCTGTCATTGCGAAGTGGCACAGCCACTTTTATATGTCATAAATCATTCCAATGAGGTATGTCATTGCGAGCCGAGAATCGTGACTAGAAGAAACAATCATACTTGCGTGGCAATCTCAAAGCACAAAACATAGATAAAGTAGGGTGGGCATCTGATTTAAACATAGCTTCTATAATAAAATTTAATTACTTGCCCACCAGCACTAATCAATGCATTGTCATTCTAAACGAAGTGAAGAATCCCAATGTCGCGCTGTCATTCTGAG
>DNSU01000193.1:0-5575 GCA_003499585.1 Cyanobacteria bacterium UBA9579
AATAATACCTTATCGGCAAGATGCTGAACATCCACAACTATAGCTTAATATTAACAATTCACAGCATGGCAAAGAGTAATAAAAAAGCCTGATATACCTCGATAAAACGAACCTGAATAAATTTACAATAACTAAAACCATTATCTCTATTAATTCTTACAGAATTGCTGCCAAATGGCTAATGCCTAAAATTCCCGCCAGTACCCGATCTCCAGAAATTAAAAAGGTGCAAAACAGGTGCNNTGGCCAGACGGACGGGAAATAATGCTTTATACTGATAAAGTTAGAACCTTGATAATTTTATAACTCCTGTATCTAAATGGCCATTTTTTGAAAATCCTTTATTTGCAACATTCTTAGTAAATATGTATCAAAAAACGGGTACTGAAATCCAATACCTACAAGCTTTTGCAAAAAATTTAATCAAAATCAAAAACACCAATACCCTCATCAATAGTCCAAAGAACCCCATCAAAAAGGGTGCAAAACAGGTGCAAAAGAGTTGCAAAATTCAAGGAAATTTTAAGGAGAAAAAACACAAGAAATGTCCATACCCCAGCTAAACAAAACAAAAAAACGACTTACGGATGTCATAACTTTGAGAATGCTTGCAAATTGGGATAAAAGCAATAGAGATTCTCACCTCAGATTGTAAATCTAGGTAATATCACTAAGAATAACTATGATATCTTTCATCTAAAGCCGCAAGAGTGTCCATAAAACTTGAAACATCGTATTTGGCTACCCCAACAACTTCATTAACAGGCATGATATCCAGTATCGTACTGGTCAAAAAGACCCCCTTTGCATCTATCAGCCTGTCAGGAGAAATAACAGCCTCCTCCATATCAAAGCCAAGTTCTTTAGCA
This sequence comes from Cyanobacteria bacterium UBA9579, assembly GCA_003499585.1. Classification (GTDB taxonomy): domain Bacteria; phylum Cyanobacteriota; class Vampirovibrionia; order Gastranaerophilales; family UBA9579; genus UBA9579. The sequence goes on from DNSU01000193.1 coordinate 870, forward strand.
GCCTGAACAATCTTGCCTCTGACAACACCGTTTAACAAGCCGCAATTGATTGAAGGAGTAGATATCTTCATGTCATTACCAATTATAAATATGTTCGAAGTGGTTCCCTCGGATAAATCCCCATTTGTATTAAGGAATATCGCCTCATCACACCCTGTCTTATCAGCCTCATGTTTGGCAATTATATTACTCAAATAGTTCAGCGTTTTCGTATAAGTCACCTTAGAATAAGGATTCCGCCTCTCATGCTGACTCTGTATGACTCTATACGGCTTCTTGTCTCTTAAAGCTGTAAAACTGCAGTCTTGCCCCCACATTAATATAGACGTCTTCATAGGTTCAGGATAACTTAACGCCGCATCAGTCATAAGCCCACGGCTGACTATTACCTTAACAAATCCCTGATCTATTTTATTAGACTTGATTATATTATCAATATTTTTGCCTAAGTCAGCCACATCAATAATAATAGGTATATCTAAACTGTTAGCATTATTTACCAGCCTGTGTGTATGCTCATCAATAAACTTACCCATCCCGTCCTTAACGGCAATAGTCTCATAAATCCCATCGCCAAAATGAAATGCCCTATCAAAGAACTGATAATCAGACTTATTCTCGACTTCAATCAAGTTATAATTCCAGTAAACAAGCATGATTAATCTCCTTAAGTCAACTAATATCTATGAAATTTATCCACAAATACAGCTTTCTTCATTCTCAAAAGGATTAATCTCAACTGGCTACTATCTTTTAACCTATAGTTGAAAAGTCTGAATCGATTTATAAATACTGCCTTTAGGTGTAATAGTACTTTGAATCAAATCCATACTTGAAAACCTGACTACTGTCTCATTGAATTTCAGCCACTCGGGAAGAATAAACGTTTTTTCAGGCTTTCCTTTAATCCTGAACCTTGCAGCAGTAATATGAGGGTTAAAAGATCTCTTTTCCTTCTCGATTCCAACCTTTGCCAGACACCTATTTAGCTCTTTATAAAGCTTTGCTCCCTCATTATTTAGATCATTTCCCGTAATAACAAGTTGCCTTGGAAACTTCCCGTTAGGCCATACAGCAAACTCCTGAAACCTTATCTCAATATCGGAATGAGAAGCAAGGATTTCCTGAACAGAAGCTATAATACCATCAACTTTATCCTGCTCAACGTCTCCAATAAACTTCCAGGTCAGGTGTATATTCTCTTTCTCCACAAATTTCATAGAACAATCAAAGTATTGCTCTATTTTGTCCAAACCATCATTAGCATAAATTACATCAGGATCGATATGAGTCCCAAAGAATAAGCGTACTTTCTTTATTTCACTGTCTTTTCCCATTTTATATCAAAAATTTCTCTTAATTTATCGTTTATTTAACTCCTACTAATATTATATTAAAAATTGTAAATATCGTCTTCTTATTGAGCAATTATTTTAAATTTAAATACTTTATATATATACAACATAGCTTCCTGAACTTACTTCCTAACATTCCCTTCCTATTTAAAGAAGATTTACCCTTCCAAAGGGTAATTTTTTTGTCTAAAAATAGCAATTTAGCAGTAAAACCCTTCTTTAAGAAGGGTTTTACTGCTAAATAAGATGCTTAATAGAGTGTTATCAGTTACTCAGAAGGTTGCCCTTTTTTAATAACATCCTGAATTTTACCCAAAAGTTCATCACCTTTTTTCTGGATGTCATCCATAACCGCATTAGCTTTAGATTGTAGTTCTCTGACAGATTCTTCTGAATTTCTGTAAACATCTACTGAACTATCAGTAATCATTTTTCTTGTTTCATCACCGGAACGAGGAGCAAGCAGTACACCGATAAGTCCGCCGACAACTCCGCCAATAACAAAACCACCTAAAAATTTACCTACAGACATAAGGCCTCCTTTTTTCTAACCATTACTTTGTTCTTTTTTCTTCCATTAATGCTTTTAATCCTGCCAGAACGCCTCTTTTAAGACTAGATACGACAACTCTGGCTTTGGAAACAACTCCTCTGGATGAAGAAGATAATATGTTTATCCCCTCATTTAAGGCAGTATTTAAACTACTAAACTGTGTAGTTGTAGAATTTGTAAGTGAATTAATATTTATAAGTGCACGCTTAAGTTCCTTCATAGTTGGACCAAGATCATGCTTAACTATTGCAGCTAGGCTTTGGAGTGACTTTGCAAGGCTTGATAAGTCTGCAAGTAGTTTCACCAGAAATACTGTAATAATTATCAGCATAATAATGGTCGCATATATTAGGAATTCAAGTGCCTGTTGTGCATTTTGTGATAAAGTTTCCAATGTTTTTCTCCTAGTAACTGTAATCAGATTCTAATTCTTCTTTGCGTTTTGCTGCTGCCATTTTACCAGCTTTAATAGCACCATTCATTTTAGCTATTTGTTTTTCTATAGTGTATTTCATCTTATTTATCAGATCTACACTAATAGATTTACAGGAATTTAGCTCTTTTTTATCCTGACATAAATTGTCTACCGCTTCTTTTATGTCTTGTCGCAATTCTTCTCCTGGCTTTGGAGAAAGAAGCACTCCAGAAACTACTCCTGCAACTACACCAAATAGTAAACCGACTCCAAAGCTGACTGAACTATTTGACGCTTTTGACATAGATTACCTCCAGTCTATCATTCTTATAAATCCTAGTATAACAGATGTATTTTGAATTTTCATTTTCAGCTTGTCAAAATCTATTGTAATTATTGTGCTTTAACATATATTTTTGTTTCTCATAAAATAGTTTTAGTTGGTTGGCCTATGACAGTTGCCCTTATGCGATGGCGATATTTCCATAACTTTGAAAGAACTGAAAAAATAAAGAATTTATTTTTAAATGGGAATATTGGCACTCTTGAAGTTAAAATATCAGTAAATATATTCCCTGCTAAATACCCTAATTCCTGAGCTGATAACGGTTCGTGAGTGAATTGAGCTTTGACTCTTTCATTAAAAGCTTTTAACTCTTTTTTACATTGCTCTAAATACTCAGGCAAATCAATAGAAATCTCCTCAATATAACGCTGCTTCTTATTTACCCATCTATTTGCCTTGATTAATGAATAAATAATAAGATAGGAAATAACAAATTCAAAAGTAAATATTAATAAGTAATTTTGTGTCATAATTTCAATCTAGAAGCTTTATTCTATAATTTAACAGTCTAACTTAATTACTCTATTATAGTTATTTTTTATGAATTTGTATATATTTAATATGTAAAATTATTTTTTTGAAATTACTTTAAAGTTTAATTATTATTTAAAAACAAAATGAATATTAAGAAATTATGACTAAAAATTTATTTTACAAAAGTTCAATATTGGCCTCAAAATTAATCGGATATACCAGCAAATATCTTAATCTCGGTGCTGGTACTAACTTTCCCGGGAAAATAGCAAGGTTAATAGCGCCGGATGTTCTTTCATATCTGGTTAATCAATCCAGACGAGAAATTATTGTTGTTACGGGAACTAATGGTAAAACTACGACTGCCGGGTTTGTTGCTAATATTTTGACCAAAGATAATCGCAAAGTCGCCCATAATAGAAAGGGCGCCAATATGCTTACTGGGCTGACAACGTCCATAACGCAAGAAAGTAAATTGAATGGACAATTAGATGTTGATCATTGCGTTCTTGAGATTGATGAGGCTTTCTTTTTTAAAGCAGTGGATGAATTTAATCCGGAATTGCTTTTAGTCACCAATTTATTTAGGGATCAGCTTGACAGATATGGTGAGCTTGATACAACAGCCAAAAAAATACAATCTGCAATAGATAAAACCATCAAGAAAAAACCTCTTAAAGTAGCATTAAATGCTGATGATCCTATGGTATCTGCTTTAGCGCAGGATGATAGTATTAAAAAAGTTTATTATGGATTTAGTGAAGTTAATTTTGTCAATCAGGATCAAACTGTTAAATCTCCTCAGGAGGTTGCGGCATGCAGTTGTGGGGGGAAGTATAACTATTCCAAAATATTTTATGGACATTTAGGGCATTATAGTTGCACTTGCGGTAAGACAAGACCGGAACTTGATGTTAGTACAGTTGCCTATATTGATGTTAATAGTTCTACCCTAACAATAACTGTGAAAAATAAAGAATCTTTCAGTGTTAATATAAAAATGCCGGGATTGTATAATGCCTATAACGCTCTGGCTGCAATAACCTTATGTTTAGAGTTAAATATTTCTCCTGTTACTATAATAGACGGTCTTGAAAATTACAGTACTATCTTTGGCAGAGCTGAGTTAACCCATTTAAAAGGTAAACCTAGCTTAATTCAACTGATTAAAAATCCTATAGGCGCTACAGAAGTGCTTAGGACTGTAAAAGATGATAAAAATAGTAAGTTATTAATTATAATTAATGATAATTATGCTGATGGAAGAGATGTTTCGTGGTTATGGGATGCGAATTTTGAACTTTTAAATAATCATGATAAACAGATTGTAACAAGTGGAATAAGAGCTTCTGATATGGCACTCAGGCTAAAATACACCGGAATTAATCATAACCAGCTCAAGGTTATAGAAAACATCAAGCAAGCAATTGATTATTCTCTTAGCAATCTAAAAGCTGGAGAAAAACTCTATATTCTGCCTACATATACTGCATTATTAGAATTGCAGCATATTTTAAGGAAATATTAGAGCCTGTCTTGCTAAAAATGTAAAAATCAAGATAT
>DNSU01000193.1:5693-12919 GCA_003499585.1 Cyanobacteria bacterium UBA9579
GGACTGCGGTTAAAGTTGCAAGCGGGCAGCAAAGCTGCACCATTAACTCTACAATCATAGTATTAATATCAAGATTGATGAGTTTAGAAAAGGTGACTATGTCACCCGATTCAACTTTAATGAGACAGCTTCTTAGTTCTTCTTTTTCTTGTCTTTCTTGTCATTCTTGCGCTGGCCTGATTTTGAGGTCTCAATATGATTGACTATTGTACATCCATCGTGATTAAATTCTGCTACACAATTTTTGCCACTTGATTTGGCAAAATATAACGCTTTATCAGCTGTACCAATTAAAGATTCCTGTGTTTTGGCGAGCTCTGGATAAGTAGAAATCCCTATACTAATTGTGGGGGTTATTTTTACATCATTTCCTACATTAACAGACACAGCTTCTATTTTTCTCCTGAGTCGATCAGCTATTTTCCTTGCGTTCTCAGCAGAAGTCTCAGGTAAAATAACTGCAAACTCTTCTCCTCCATAACGGCATGGCAGGTCAATTTTTCTACAGGTAGATGAAATAACATTAGCTATAGTTCTTAAAATCTCATCTCCAATCTGGTGTCCATATGTATCATTAATTGGCTTAAAGCTGTCAATATCCATCATAAGTAGAGATAGGTCTCGTTTATATCTGTCTGATCTTTTAAGTTCAGCATCAAGCATATATTGAAAATGCCTGTAAATATACAATTTAGTAAGGCCATCTTTTGTAGCCAATTCATATAACTGCGCGTTACTTATAGCAATTGCAGCATGGCTTGCCAATGATACCATAAACTCAAGATCATCCTGATTAAAGAACCCATTAGACAATTTATTAGTGATATTTATTACCCCTATAGCTTCGCCTTTTACTACTAATGGCACGCATAGAATAGAGCTTACCCGTGAGTTGGCAGATTGTTTAAATCTTGGATCACTTGCACCAAGGTTAGTAATTATAGGCTTTTTGGTATGAAATACTTCACCTGCAATACCCTCGCCTACTTTAATCCTGGTACACTCAATCAAACCTTCATTTATTTTATCTTCAATCTCTTTATCAGGTATACCATGCACTACTTTTACAACAAGCTCATTATAAGTAGCATCATAAAGCATTAATGAGCCTTTTTCAGCTGAAACGGTCTGAATTGCCTTATCAAGAATTATTTTCAATAGTCTCTTAAGGTCATCAATAAAGTTGATTGCCTGACCAAGATTGTAAAGAATAGAAATATTATGCAGACTTTTTTGGAGGTAATGAATGTTTTTTTCTTTTACCTGCTGAATTTGGACTCTGCTAATGGCAGGAGATATATATTCACAAATTTTTTCAAAAGTCTTAAGTTCCTGTTCGCTATACAACTCTGTACTATTTTTAGGCCCGATAGAAATAATTGTGGATATTTTTCCTTCATTTATAATAGGAAGCCAGTAACAGGAATTAAGGTTATGAAGGTTAAACCTGTCAAAGAACTGTGAATAAATGCATCTGCCAGTCATATCGCTGACTCGCAAGGGTTTTCCTTCCTCGATTATTTGCCATATCCCGCCGCCGTCGTTTTCAAACTCGGTAGGGCACGGTAAACCAACTTCATCATATGAAATTATATGATATTTATCGCCATCCAGAACGTAAAATGCTATATGTCTGGCCTGTAAGTGTTTTTTCAGAAAATCAATAAAGCTCTCTGCAAAAGAATAAATATCCGTAGCATAATTTAGAGTGCTGGATAGCTCAAACAATACATTAAGCTCCCAGAAATTATGCTGTAATTGCGATATTTGATTTGAAGATTGATTTTCCGGCATTAGGCTTGACATTGAGTTTCCCGCTTTTAAATGTACATTCAAGTTATTCTGTATGCCCTATAATTTTACTAATGTTACTATTTTTACAATTGGTTTTATTAATGTTGTGATTAATATAAAATCATAAATAAAGGCTTATTAGCTTTAATTATATAATTTTATTTATAATAATCAACTTTTTAAGGTACTTAATGTTAAATATAGCAAAAATAAGAAAGAACTTTCCTACTGTAAATAACCTAATTTATCTTGATCATGCGGCAGTAGCGCCTATACATTTACAAACCCGCAATATACTTGATAAATATATTAATCATTTCTTAAATGAAGGTATAAGAGATTATACAATCTGGTTTCAAAAAATAGAACAAATCAGAAAAGATTTTGCAAAATTTATTGGGGCGCAAGATACAGAAATAGCTTTTATTAAAAATACATCAGCAGGAATTTCAATACTGGCAAATGGCATTGATTTTCAAAAAGGAGATAATGTTATTATTCCTGATATAGAGTTTCCCGCAAATGTTTATCCATGGCTAAATCTGGAACGCAAAGGGGTTGAAGTTAAATTTCTAAAGTCAGAAAATAGTTTTATAAATTTAAATCAGCTTGAAGAACTTATAGACCAAAATACCAGAGTAGTATCAATCAGCTGGGTTGAGTTTGTTAATGGATTTAGAAATGATTTAAAGTCAATATCAGCTATCTGTAGAAAAAAATCACAGGAATATGGCAGAAAGATTTATTTTTGCGTAGATGCAATTCAGGGCTTAGGGGCTTTAAAACTAGACTTACAAGAAATAGAAATTGATTTTCTGGCAGCTGATGGGCATAAGTGGTTTCTGGCACTTGAGGGGGCAGGGATTTTATACTGTAACAAAAAAATATTAAACGAAATTCATCCTGTTTCAGTGGGCTGGAAAAGCGTAAAAGATCCTTTAAATTTTACCAATATAGATTTTAATCTTGAAAATTCCGCAAAAAAGTTTGAAGAAGGTAGCCTGAATGTTGCAGGAATTCTGTCTCTTGGTGCAAGTTTAGATTTATTCAATGAATACGGCATTGAAAATATCGAAGACAGGATTCTGCACTTGACTAATACGGCTATATCTTTATTACAGAGTAAAAATATCGAAATAATCAGCTCACTTGAAGAGCCTCATAAGTCAGGAATACTTTCTTTTAAAACAAAAGATATTGAAAAGGATTTTCAAAAGCTGCTTGATAACAGAGTGCAGTTTTCAAGGAGAGGCGATTTCCTTAGAATATCTCCGCATTTTTACAATACAGAAGAAGAATTGGAAAGGTTTTCTAGCTTGCTAGAGTGAGAGGGGATATATTTTCTCCGTCGCTGTTACAGCTCAAATTGACATGCTGTAAAGGCTCCTGCAAAAATATATCCCCTCTCACTTAAATTAATTTTAATAGTAGGTGCGATTAGCTTATAATATTAATATGACTACTGAAATAACAAAAAATAATTCAACGGAAATAAGTAATTCAGCTAAAAAATATGTCTTGAAAAAGAGCTCAACCATTAGCAAATTTCAGATAGACTATGAATCTGAATTAAATACGACGCAATATCAGGCCGTTATAAATACTGAAGGGCCTACATTGGTGATTGCAGGGGCTGGAACAGGTAAGACAAGAACTCTTGTATACAGAGTAGCAAGGATGGTTGAATCAGGTATCAAACCTGAAAATATACTGCTTCTCACTTTTACTCGCAAAGCTGCTGAAGAGATGCTTAGCCGAGCTTCTATCATTTTAGATTCAAGATGTGAAAATATAGCAGGTGGCACGTTTCACTCTTTTGCAAATATGATTCTGAGAAAATATTCTGCCGAACTTGAGTTGAAAAATTCTTTTACTATTCTTGACAGAAGCGACTGTGAAGACGCTATAAACCTGATAAGAGGTAAAGTTGCTGATGTTAAAAAGCAAAGATTTCCAAGAAAGGGAACTATAGCCGATATTTATTCAAAAGCCATAAATAAAGATAAACCTGTGCCTGATGTTATAGAGTCAGAATATTCTCAGTTTATACAATGCACAGATCAGATAATCGAAATTTGCCAGCAGTATGCAGATTATAAGCGCACTAATTCTTTGCTGGATTATGATGATCTGCTTTTATACTTAAAAGTTCTTTTGTTGTCCAATGAAAAAATAAGAAAAAAGCTGTCTGAAACCTATAAATACATCATGATAGATGAATATCAGGATACTAATAGTATTCAAGCAGAAATAGTTCAGCTTCTTGCCTTTACTCATAATAATGTAATGGCTGTTGGCGATGATTCGCAAAGTATTTATTCATTCAGAGGGGCTAATTTTAAGAATATAATTAATTTCCCCCAATTATTCGAAGGGGCAAAAGTTATAACTCTTGAGCAAAATTATAGAAGCACTCAGGAAATTCTTAATGTAACCAATGAAATCATAAAATATGCCCTGGAAAAATATGATAAAAACCTTTTCACAACAAGAAATAATGGTGAAAAACCGGCTATAATTGTAGCGCCTAATCAGCATATTGAAGCAGCATTTGTCTCTCAAAGGATTTTGGAGTTGCAGGAAGAAGGAATTTCTCTCAATCATATGGCCGTACTTGCAAGAAGCTCCAGAGCTACTTATAATCTTGAAGTAGAGCTTGGCAAAAAAGGTATTCCATACAAAAAATTTGGTGGCTACAAATTCATTGACACAGCCCATGTGAAAGATATCATTGCTCATCTGAGGGTAATAGTTAACAGAGAAGATCAAATTAGCTGGAATCGTATTTTACTGCTAATAAATGGAATTGGTAATATCGCCAGCAATAAACTTATACCGATATTATCAGCTCAGGATTCTCCTGCTACCAATCTTTTACCTGTTAGCGGTAAAAGCAAAGATCAGCTGAGTAGTCTTGTTGGCATGATTGAAACTATCAGAAACGGAAAATATAAACCTGTTGAAATAGTAGAAATTGTATCTAACTACTATCATCCTGTTTTAGCTGATAAATATGATGATTTTCCAAAAAGAGAGAAAGATTTAGAACATTTTAAATATCTGGCTGAAAACTATAGGAGCATGGAGAGTTTCTTAAGCGATTTAGCTCTTGAACCTCCAGAATCAAGCTTTTCTGAAGTTGATAAAGGTGTTATTTCAGATGAATATTTAACTCTTTCAACTATACATTCTGCTAAAGGATTGGAATGGGATACTGTTTTTATTCTTGGAGCAGTTGAAGGCCGCTTCCCGTCTATATATTCCTATGATGATCAGGAAAGCCTGGAAGAAGAAAGACGATTGATGTATGTTGCCACAACAAGAGCTAAAAATAACCTGTATATTTCTTACCCAATAGATATGTTTGATTACAGTCAGGGTATTACACTATCTAAACCGTCAAGATTCGTTGAAAAAATTCCAGAAGATCTTCTTGAAAGATGGCATTTAGTTGAAGAAGGGTAAAATCCTTAAAATATATTGAGATTTCTGACAAAGTTAATGAAAAATCTGGATAGCTGGAACAATTTTTTCATCACAGTTATTGATGCAGCACACATCCAGGTGCCTAAAACAACAAAGTTTATCCAGAATATTGTGAAAAATATTAATTCTATATTGTTCATAAGTCCATTTTTAAAATTTTTAGTAGTACTCTGTCATTAACTGATAAATTCCAGTTGTGACTATTAGCATCAAAGCTTCAATCGTCGACATAAGTTAGGTGGTAATATCACCAAATTTTTTATTAAATCATCAATTAAGTTTATTCATATTTTAATAGATAAACTATTATAATAGAAAGAACTATCTAATAATATTTCAAGAGGAATTTCTATTGATGAGAGATATAAAAATTTTTGTCCTGCTAATCAGCATCATATTGATCTGTTGTACTAATGATGCATGGGCAACCCCTTTTTATGAACAGTATTACCAGACAAAAATCAAAGATAATAACATAGGCTATAGCTTTATATCACAGGAAGAAAAAGAAGAAGACGGCAAAAAGCTGATAGTTACAAATAAGCATTATGAACTTAGATTTAAGCGTCTGGGTTTTAGCGTTAAAATACTTCAGGATTTTCAATTTATCGAAGATGCTGATGGAAATCCTGTTTCCTTTACCGCAGATATGGAGAGTAAAGGAGAAGTCATAAATATTAAAGGGAAATTTTTGTCTCCCAAAAGACTTCACGTCACTTCAGTCATAAATGGTGATTCCAAGTCTGAAGAAATGGAATTAAAAAAAGATATTCTTTTTCCTTATGCTATAAGCAGATTATTCCAGAACCATAGTAAAGCAATGATAGAGTATTCAACTATCGATCCAACTAATGATGTAAAAATAGTTACAATTACAGCAGAAAAAGTTGGTCTTGAGACAATAGTAGATGCAAACTTACAGGGTAACTTTACAAAATATAAAGTCGCTGTAGATATATTGCCAAGCATTGGAAGTTACGAATGGTATGACAATGAAGGCAGAGTAGTCAAAGAAAAATCATCCCTGCTTGGTTTAGAAAAAGTAATAGCTAAAGAAAGTGAGATTGTAGGCAAAGTTGATAGCTATGATATATTCTATAAAAGCATAATTCCTGTAAAAGCACATATTACAGATCCGTTTAATATTGATAATATTACTTATAAAATTGAAACACAAAGTGAAAGTCCTGAAGAAATGTTTATCATTAATGATAAACAAAGAATAATTCACTCCAGAGAAAATACTATCTATTTAAAAATTAAAAATCAGCTAATAGACAATGAGAGTTTCAAATATCCCTTTACTGATACAAAAGATTTTGCTGACTATCTAAAATCAGGACCTTATATCACTTCTGATAATCCTGAAATAATAATTCAGGCTAATAGTATTGTCGGACAGAAAAAAGATGCCTATAAAATCGCAAAAGCAATGGAAAGATGGGTATTTGACAATGTAAATACAAAAGACCTTTCTGTTAATTTTGCAAATGCAATGCAGGTAATGCAGGCAAGACAGGGTGATTGTACAGAACATTCTGTATTACTTGCATCATTATTAAGAGCAGCAGGAATACCTTCTAAAGTTGTTGTTGGTCTGATGTATACCAACGTTCCTGAAGATGCCTTTGTTTATCACATGTGGGTTAGTGCATATGTGGGAAGATGGATCAGTTTAGATCCGAGCTTTCCTAATGATAATTTCAGCCCTGTACACATTGCTATTTCAGAATATGATCTTAATAACCTTTCGAGTAAAACAGATATCGTTTTAGACGTGGTAAAAAGCTTTACAACTTTAAAAATAAGTGTTCTTAACTATTCAACTATATCTAATAACGTCATTGGTGTTAAGCTATCAGGATCAGATAATCCGTGGGATATTAAAGTTAACCTTAAAAACGATTCAGTTAATCTGGCTACACCTATAAAGAATATAAGCCTAA
>DNSU01000085.1:0-483 GCA_003499585.1 Cyanobacteria bacterium UBA9579
TCCGATTTTCTCAGGACATTATAATTTTCTTGCCATAATTTCCTGAACTTTATTTCTTAGATCAATCTGCATTTGTTCGGTAGCCTTATTAATTTGGCCTTGTATATATTCCATTAAAGGAACTGGTGATTCCATGCCAATATTTGATCCGACTAATTTTGCTTTATATGTTTCAATTTTTTTCTCAGTATTATCAACAATTATAAGTACTTCTTTTATTTCAAGATCAGTAAAATTAATCTCTTTAAGAGACTGCATAATTTCTATTTTTATACTATTTCTTTCTTCGCAAATGTCTTCATAAGACATGCCTTCTTTTTTATTTAATATTTTATTAATAAACTTTTTAAAGAAAACTACTAAGTCCATTTTAAATTCACTTTCGTATTAAATTAATAAATCTAATATTAAGTTATTTTATTAATTTAATTATCCTGAGTTTAAACTATTTTAATTTAAACTATTTTGCCAAAAATCTGGAAG
>DNSU01000085.1:597-2770 GCA_003499585.1 Cyanobacteria bacterium UBA9579
AGTAATATTTATTTTAAAAACTTATTAAGTTCTTTTTTAAGTAATTCAGGTTGTGAATATAAGCTGTGATTTACAAATTCCTTAGTGTTGTTTTTGGGATTAACAAGATATAGAGATGGAAATCCGCTTATATTATACTCTTTAACCAGTTTTTGATTAGCAGGATCTTCTGCATTTACAAGTACGAAAGAATATTTGGATTTATACTCTTTTCTTAAATTTTCAAGAGTTGGCGCAAATCTTTTACAATACCCGCACCAGTCAACATAAAAATTGACTACAATAGGCTTGTTTAGTTTAACAGCTTCACTCCAGGATATACCTGTGTCGTAATCTGATGGAAGTAAGCTAGCTTTTGGAGGTACAGCCTGTACAAAATTGTTGGTCATAATAGCTATACCAAGTACAACTATTGAGGAAATGAACAGAGTAAATAAACTTTTCTTTAACTTCATAAAATTGCCCCTTTTGGTACTACAGTTATTCCTGACTCTGACACATAGAAGCCACGCGCTATGTCTTCTTCCCTATCATGACCAATTCTTGAATATGGTGGAATTTCAACAAATTTGTCGATTATTGCTCTTTTAATTTCGGCATGTCTACCTATATTAACATCTTCCATAAGAATTGATTCTGATATATAAGAGAAGCTGTTTACCCTTACATTTGGAGATAGTATGCATTTACTAATTTGTCCGCCACTGATAACACATCCTTCTGATACCAGTGAATTAGTAGCCATACCGACTCTCTCTGACTCTTCCCATACAAATTTAGCTGGTGGATAGTTGTAGTTGAATGTCCTTATCGGCCATTCTTTACTATATAAATTAACTTCCGGCTGGACTGCTATTAAGTCCATGTTTGCCTTCCAGTATGAATCTACATTTCCTACATCTCTCCAATACCCAATTTCGGTTTCAGCCATCCCTGGTACATAGTTTCTGCTGAAATCATAGATATAAACATTACCACGATCAATCATGCTATTGATTATATCTTTCCCGAAATCGTGTGCACTAGTGGGATTTTTAGCATCGACTTCCAGTTCTTTTATTATAACATCTTTGTTAAAGATGTAATTTCCCATAGAGGCAAGAACCATATCTGGTCTGCCTGGAATAGTTTTTGGATTTTCTTTTGGTTTTTCCTGGAAACCTACTAGTCTCCAGTCTTCGTCAATTACCATTATTCCAAAGTTATGAGCCTCTTCAACAGGAACAGGAATGCCTGATATTGTCAATTCAGCATCCTTTTCTTTATGATATTCAAGCATATGCCTGACATCCATTTTATAAACGTGATCTCCACCGAAAACACATACATATTTAGGATCTTCATCATAAATAATATTAATATTCTGATAAACAGCATCTGCTGTACCTCTGTACCATTCACCGCCAGTTCTCATCTGGGCAGGTACAAGGTCAATAAACTGACCTAAGAATGGTGAAACAGGCCAGCCACGTGAAACGTGCTTATTTAATGAATCAGATTTAAACTGGGTAATAATTTTAATTTTAAAGAAACCTGAATTTGCAAAATTATTTAATACAAAATCAATGATTCTATATCTCCCTCCAAATGGAACAGCCGGTTTTGCTCTGTCTCTGGTCAAAGGATATAATCTTTTACCTTCACCACCAGCAAGTATCATTACTAATACATCATCGTTATACATCTTTACTAATCCTCTAAGCTTAAGAGTGCCATAAATGCCTCCTGTGGAACCTCTACTTTTCCTATAGACTTCATTCTTTTCTTACCTGCTTTTTGTTTTTCAAGCAGTTTTTTCTTTCTTGGTATATCACCGCCGTAACATTTATCCAGAACGTTTTTACGCATAGCTTTTACGTTAGTCCTTGCGATAATTTTACTGCCAACAGATGCTTGAATTGGAACTTCAAACATTTGCTTTGGAATTAAATCTTTTAATTTAACGGCCAACTTTTGGCCGACATAAAATGCATTATCGGTATGAACAATAGAACTTAAAGCATCAACAACTTCGCCGCATAAAAGTATATCAAGCTTAACTAAATCTGATTCCTTATAATTAGAAAACTCATAATCCATACTTGCATAGCCTTTGGATCTTGATTTCAGCTGATCATAAAAATCCGTAATTAATTCACTAAGAGGAAGTTGGTACTCTAAATTGACTCTAATA
>DNSU01000085.1:2831-3307 GCA_003499585.1 Cyanobacteria bacterium UBA9579
TAAATTGACTCTAATAGCATCAATATAGCTCATATTTACGAAAATACCCCTTTTAGTCTGAGCCAGATCCATTAAAGAGCCTACATAATCATTAGGAGTAATAACATTCACCTTGACATAGGGTTCTTCAATCTTTTCCCTAAACTGTGGTGGAGGTAAATTAGCGGGGTTATCAATACATACAACTTCTCCGTTAACTTTGGTTACTTTATATATTACGCTTGGAGCTGTTGTTATCAGGTCAATGTTGTATTCTCTTTCGAGCCTTTCCTGTGCAATTTCCATGTGTAACAGACCAAGAAAACCGCATCTAAATCCAAACCCAAGTGCTGATGAGGATTCAGGTTCAAATGTAATACTGGAATCACTTAATCGTAACTTATCAAGAGCATCTTTAAGGTCGTGATACTGATCATTATCAACCGGATACACACCGCAAAATACCATCGGTACTGCTTTTTTATATCCCGGTAAAG
>DNSU01000085.1:3384-7481 GCA_003499585.1 Cyanobacteria bacterium UBA9579
CCGGTAAAGCTTCTGTTGCAGGATTTTCAACAAGTGTAATGGTATCACCAACAAATTGTGATACTTCTTTTATTGAAGCTGCAAAATATCCAACTTCCCCTGTTTTTATTTTTTTTGTAGGAAACCTGAAGGGTCTCATATACCCTAGTTCGGTGACTTCAAATTCTTTCTTTGTAGCCATAAATCTAATTTTGTCATTATCTTTGATGCTTCCATCAACAATTTTGAAATATACTATAGTTCCAAGATAAGGGTCATAGCAACTGTCAAATACTAAAGCTCTAAGGGGTTTTGAAGAGGTATCTTCAGGAGCCGGTACATATGTAATAATTGATTCGAGAACTTCTTCTATTCCGATTCCAGCTTTTGCGCTTACTAAAATTGCATTTGATGTATCGATTCCAAGAATATCCTCTACTTCCTGCTTAACTCTTTCAGGATCAGCACTTGGTAAATCAATTTTGTTAATGACAGGAATTATTTCAAGATCCTGCTCGATTGCCAGATAAACATTGGCAAGAGTCTGAGCTTCTACGCCTTGAGTAGCGTCAATTACTAGTAAAGCCCCCTCGCATGCCGCTAAGCTTCTTGATACTTCATAACTAAAATCTACGTGGCCCGGAGTATCAATTAAATTCAGGATGTATTCCTGTCCATCATTGGCCTTATAGTTCATTCTTGCTGCTTGTAACTTGATTGTAATGCCACGTTCTCTCTCGATGTCCATAGTATCGAGAAGTTGATCCATCATTTCTCTTTCAGTAACACTGTTTGTTTTTTCAAGCAGTCTGTCAGCAAGAGTTGATTTGCCGTGATCTATATGTGCTATTATGCAAAAATTTCGTATATTCTTAATCATATCTGTTGACTCTAGACTTCCCTAATCCTAAATGCCGTTATTTAATTAATTATAACTGTTTCACTTATCCCAGATCGAAATATATAAAAATTAACTTGATATATATACTTTTAGTATAGCTAACATTAAATTATTTGACTATATTTAACCATAAAAAAGTTGCAAGTTCTTGATTTAAATTTAAAAATAATTAATTTTATGTTTATTTCTATAATTTATGACTGTTATAAGTATGAATTTGTTTCAGAATTTATTAAACTTGTGTCCACTCGAAAGGCTTTATAGGTATAATTGGAGATTTTTTTTGCAAGACTTTCTGGTAAAGAATAAAATAAAATCTATTTACACGCGACATTTATGTAATATAATTCAATATGGTTAATCTTAAATAGAGATAAAATAAGATATTTAAGGTAAAATATAATAAATTCCCTACAATATTCCCGATCGTCAAACATATACCCGTTAAAAAGCAAAATTTTGTACTAGAGATTACACATAGGAGACAATAAATTGGCTAATATTAAATCAGCTAAAAAGAGAGCGGAAATTGCTGAACGTAATAGAGAACGTAACATTGCTATTAAATCTTCAGTTAAAACAGCTGTAAGAAGAGTATTCGAAGCTATTAAAGAAAATAATGTTGAAAAAATTCAAGCTGCTTTAAGTAAAGCATATAGCGTTATTGATAAAGCTATTACCAAAGGTGTTTTACACAGAAATACAGCAGCAAGAAAAAAATCCCGTCTTACCAGACACGCACAAAAGCAAGAAGCTGTTGCAGCAGAATAAGTAATTTTATAAATTTACAGTTAAAATCCGTTACTCTAAAAGTAGCGGATTTTTGTAGTGACAGACTTTAAGATTATTGCTTGTTGTTAATTTTTTCAATGGTTTTGATTTCGCTTTTTAAATATTTTAAGTATTTTTCAACAACTTCAAAATACTCTTTTGTAACCAAGAGGTGATTCTCTATATATTTTTGCTTATCAATACGTGATTTTTTCATAAAATATTCTCCTTGACACTATAAAATTTGTATCTATATCACTTATTTTTATTCCACTACCGCTTATTTTAACTTCTGCCATTATTTTATCTGTTAAAATTAAATTTTCTACATAATAAAATATGCAATATGATGCATATTTTATTCATAACATAGATATTTGACACCGTTGAAAAGCTTGCAAATGCCTTAAAGATCGAAGTTTATAAGCTTTTTATTTTTGAAGAAGTTTAAATTCTATTATACAGCCTTTATCTCATCAGGGTTTTCCAGTATGTTTTTTAAATCTATCATAAACCTTGCAGCCGCTGCACCATCAACAACTCTGTGATCAGCTGATAAGGTCAGATTTACTATATTACCAATTTTAATATCATTATTCTCAACAACAGGCATTCTCATAATTGCACCAATTGCAAGTGCTGCTGATTCGGGAGGATTAATAATAGCTATAAAATCCCTAACCCCCAGCATGCCCATATTAGAAACAGTAAATGTTCCACCTCCCATATCTTCAGGAGTAAGTTTATTATTTTTAATTTTACTTTTAAGATCCTGAGCGGATTGAGAGATTTCTTCAAGATTCTTTTTGTCACAGTCATGAATTACAGGCACTAATAGACCTTTTTCAATGGCAACTGCTATACCAATATTGACATTTTCGTTAATCAGAATATGATCACCTCTAAATTCAGCGTTAAACATAGGATGTTTTTTAAGAGTTAAAGCTATTGCTTTTAGAAAAATATCATTAAAAGTAAGTCCTTTTATTTTTTTCTTTGCTTTTTGTTCAAATTCAACTAGTTTATCTGCATTTATCTCGTAAGTAACATAAAAATGAGGAATATTTTGTTTACTTTCAACCATTCTGGTTGCTATAGTCTGGCGCATTCTTGACAGAGGTTCGGTTCTTGTATCGGGTTTTTCTTCTTGCTGTTCTTCTTTTTTGGAAATATCAGCATTAATAAAACTCTGAACATTTTCTTCTGAAATCCTTCCTCCCGGTCCGGTTCCTTCTACTAAGGATAAATCTATCCCCTTTTCCTTTGCCAGTTTTCTAGCACCTGGAGTTGATTTTAATATTTCTTTTTCCTGAGGCTTTTGAGGTTCCTGTTTCGGCTTGTACTCCTTTTCTTCAACCATTTCAGGGCTATATTCCATTTTAGCTGTACTTGGTTCTTTTTTTACAGGTTCTTCTTTTTCTATCTTTTCTTTTTTAGCTTCAGGAGGCTTTTCTTCTTTTATCTCTTTTGTTTTTTTAACAGGTTTCTCTTCTTCAGGCTCCTGTGCTTTAGGTTTCTCAGCTGCGGCTTTTCTTTTGCCGTCTAAAACTGCTATAGTTTCACCTACTTTAGCTATACTGCCTTCATTTACCAGTATTTCAGATAGTGTCCCCGTATCAACAGCCTCTATTTCCATTGTAGCCTTGTCAGTTTCAACTTCGGCTATAGTATCACCTTTATTTACTCTGTCACCTGCTTTTTTATTCCAACTTACTATTTTGCCATCGCTCATTGTTTCGCTGAGTCTTGGCATGTTTATCTCAGTAGTCATAATTTATTCCGCCTTTAGTAGATTTAATACCGCATTAACTACATCATCCTTATGAGGAAGAGCAAACTGCTCCAGATCTCTGTTATATGGCATCGGGACATCTTTAGCTGAAATTCTTTTTACCGGAGCATCAAGAAATTCAAAGCAATTTTCTGTAATTAAACTTGCTATTTCAGCAGCTACACTGCCAGTAAACCAGGCTTCATTAGCAACTATTGCCATTCTTGTTTTTCTGACAGACTTAAATATTGTTTCTTTATCAAGTGGGTTTAAGCATCTTAAATCAATAATTTCAGGGTAAATGCCATACTTTTCCAGTTCATCAGCAGCTTTTATACAATCAAGAAGCATTCTGGAATAAGTTATTATAGTTATATCTTCACCTTCTCTTACTACGTTTGCTTTTCCAAGAGGTATTATATGTTCTCCACCAGGCACATCTCCTTTGATCGGGTATAAATTCTGGTTTTCCAGAAAAATTACAGGGTTATCATCTCTAATAGATGCTTTTAATAAACCTTTAGCATCAGCAGGTGTAGCAGGTAGCACAACGCGCAAGCCAGGGCAATGCATAAAATATGCTTCTAACTGCTGAGAATGTTGAGCCCCTAGCTGGTTTCCCGAAGCCTGCGGAGTTCTCAATACTATAGGAACTTTAACCTGACCTCCGAACAT
>DNSU01000179.1:0-3267 GCA_003499585.1 Cyanobacteria bacterium UBA9579
CAGCGCCACCAGTAAATACGGATGTGTGAGGGGTTGCTACTGGTTCAGGCCTTATTATAACTTGTGATGGAGCAACTGGTTCTATAGGAATTATTGCTGCACCACCGGTTGTAGCTGCAGGTTGACAAGGCACGCACTGTCCGTATATACCTTGTGCTGCTAGTCCTGCTCCAGCACCTATTGGTTGTGCCGTTCTAAATGTTTGAATTTCTGTTGATCCTGCGGCATTTCCACCGTAAGTTTGTGTAGTGCCAAAAGATTTAAATGTTCCTGCAGGGCCTGCTCCTACAGCTGTTGGTGTTGCAGTATCTACTACAATAGGAGCCGGAACTGTCTGAGTTACTATAGGAGCTTGAATTGTTTCAAATTCTCCTACTTGAGCTTTTGCAGTATTACCAACAGTTAATACGCTTATTGATATTACTGCTGCTAATGATAATTTCTTAAAGTTCATAGTATCTCCCTCCTTAATTTGAATAGATCCCAGAAGTGTTCTTCCGGAAATTTTCTAAACCATAATTATTATTTATTGAGTAGCTATGTGAAAAGCTCCGTATTTGTTAAATTGTTTTTTTACATCAGATTTTATATCCTTATCTATATTTGCTGCTATTAATACATTTCCTTTTTCTTTAACTGCCTTTTCAAAAAATTTTGCTTCATGTTCTGGGATTCCCAGGCCAATTAGTGCTCCAATTATTGTACCTACCAGCCCTCCGGCAGCAGCCCCTGTAATTAAGCCTACTACAGGCCCTGAAATTGATAAGCCATATCCGGGCAGGGCCACTACTCCTACCAGTGTTAGTCCTCCGATTATCGCACCAAAAAGGCTTCCTGTTGCAAGACCTTTGAATGCTTCATCAGGTGCTTTTGTTGATGTATCTATAGTAAAATGCTTATTTTGTGTTTCTTTTGACATCAAAACGCTGATGTCATTTTCTGAGACACCCTTTTCTTCCAAATAGTTAATTATTTCTACCAGGTCTTCTTTTGATCTGAATACACCAGATACGGTAGCTTTTGACCTTTCACCCATATTGTTGCCTCTCATCTCATATTGAAATACGAATTTTTTATTCATATGAGTTTTTTTAAATAAACAATTAATGACTTTATTGTTTATAAAATTTTGGGATTTTTAATATAAAGAATTATGAGCCTTTTAAGGGTAATTAATCATTACCTCTATTTCCTATCTAGGTGGATAGTTCACAAAATTGCTTGAGCTTATCCTATTAATGATTTTGATAAAATATTCTAAATATTATCCGCAAGGTCTGGGTTCTCGAGATTATTTTAGCCAGTAAGCTATTTTCTTCAGTACTTTTTTATGTATTAAAAATGAACTAATCTTAAAAATATGCGTCATAAAAATTGCTATTTTAAATATGGATTAAGTAATATTAAGATTGAGAATTTTTGCTATTTTCCATTAGATAGATAAAGTTAACTATATAGCATGAAAACTATTGCAAACTTATACTTAATAAAGTATATTTTATTGACAATAATATAAAATTTTTGTGTTTAAATTTATGGTGATGCAATCACCTAACTTAAGTTAACGATTCAAGAGTTTTTAGTACGATTAATTCATAAGTAGGTAAAAATATAAGGATCATTTATGCGTAGAAAAGGAGAACGTTATTGGCTAGAAATAGGACAAAGCAGGATATTTGTTCTGCATCCAAAATCATTGAAGGACACTTAGCGCCTTGTGATAATCCAATAAAACTGGATGTAGCTAAAAGTGTGAAGCTTAATTGTGAGCTTTTAGACAATTGTGCTTACACTGCTGATAACACAGAAAAGTCTAAGGTAAGCGAATTAGACATCGTTGAAACACCCATTGTTGATGCGTTGGAAAATTATTTTAACAACCCCTCAGTAGCACTGCATATTCCGGGGCATGCCAGAGGTGAAGGCGTTCTTCCGAAGTTTAAAAAACTTGTTGGGCAAAGGGTAATTAGTTTAGATACTACAGATGAATTTGATAAACTTGGCACATTGCTTCCTGCTGATGGGCCAGTTGAAAGAGCACAGGATTTAGCCGCAAAAGCATTCGGATCATCCAAATCCTTTTTTCTTATAAATGGTTCTTCAGTTGGTAATATGGCTTTAGCGCTAAGCGTAACAAAAGAAAATAAAAAAGTAATAATAGGCCGCAATTGTCATCGTTCAGTCATAAGCGGGATAACCTTAACCGGTGCGGAACCGATATGGGCTACTCCCGAAAAATTGGATGAGTGGGGAGTTTGGGGTCCTGTTAAACCGGAAAAAATAGAAAAACTGCTTGATGAAAATCCTGATGCTGGAGTGGTATGGATTACTAATCCTACTTATGAAGGTATAATCAGTGATACAGCAGCTATATCAGATATATGCAAGAAAAGAAATGTTATTTTAATAGTAGATGAAGCTCATGGATGTCTTTGGAGATTCAATGATAAGCTTCCTCCTGCGGCACTTGATCTTGGTGCTGATGCAGTTGTGCATTCATTGCATAAAACAGGTGGAAGTTTCTCTCAAAGTTCCATCCTGCATCTTGGAAAAAATAGCAAAATCAATTCTGAAGAAGTAGAAGCAAATCTCAGAATGCTTCAGTCTACCAGTCCATCTTATATGCTTCTTGCCAGTTTAGATGCAGCAAGGGCGTATCTAACAAGTAAATATGGACAAACCAGACTAAATAAAGCTGTTGATAATGCTAACATTATCAGAGAAAGTCTAAAATCTATCTCTGGAGTTAGATGTTTATCTCCTGAAGATGGATATAATATTGACCCTACAAAGATTTATGTAACTATAGACGGTTTAAGCGGTAAAAGGCTTGAAAGTATTCTTGAAATTGAATATCATATCGAAGTTGAGGCGGCTACGGATAATGGCATTCTGGCTCTTTCCAATATTGGAAATACTGAAAAAGAGCTTGAATACTTCTGGGAATGTATAAAATCTATAGTTAACAGTAATTACTCTGATATTACCTATCTTGAAAAAACTAAATATATGCCATTTTTAAATCCTGAGATTGAATGTACTCCAAGAAAAGCATATATGGCTCCAAAGGAAAAAGTCTCCCCTAGAAAAGCCGTTGGTAGAATTTCTGCTGAGGTTATTGCAGAATGTCCTCCGGGAATACCAGTTCTAGTGCCGGGTGAGAGAATAACCAGAGAGCACATTCCATATCTTACTAAATACGAGACTATCTGGGTTACAAAAGACACTTGACTGTTTTTTGAAAAATATAAAAAGAGTAAAGGCTTT
>DNSU01000179.1:3361-8653 GCA_003499585.1 Cyanobacteria bacterium UBA9579
TTTGTTTATGCACGATTTATCGGTTTAAAATAATCATTTAGGGGTTACAAATTCTGGTCTTTTCTTAATAAATCTAAATAAATGAGATGGAAACAATAGAAATTATCAAAGTATAGTTCTTAAAGTACCGATATACATAGTATAAAGTTATTGCCTTATTAAAATATTTTGTATTCAGGGTTTATGTAGTGTTTAGGGAAAGACCTTATGCTTAGTGATATTCAAGAGCAGCCTCAAATTATTAATAAGCTGGTAAAAAAATATTTACCAGAAGGCATGCCGGTACAGGAAATCAGTATAAATATTCCTGAGATAAAAAGTCTAAGTAAAATTTATATTGTAGCCAGCGGTTCTTCCAGAAATGTCGGTAATATTGCGAAGTATTTTCTTGAAAGTGTGACAAATATACCTGTATTTGTCGATTATGCCAGTGAATTTGCGCATAGAAATCCAAGTCTTGATAAAAATGATCTGGTTATTGCAATATCTCAATCGGGAGAAACAGCTGATACTTTTGCTGCTTTGAATGTTGCCATGCAAAAAGGTGCTCATACCTTTGCATTAACTAATAATCCTGACTCAAAAATTTATAATCTTGCACATTCAAAGATACAGGTTGGAGCAGGCAAGGAAATCAGCATCCCTGCTACAAAATCATTTACTGCACAATTGCTTAATCTTTATATACTGGCACTATATCTTGCAGAAAAAAGGAAATCTATTTCCGGCAAAAAAATACAGGCATTGAAAACCGAATTACATACTCTTGGAACTAAAATAGAACAATTTTTAGAAAATACAAACGGAATTATTGAGGCAGCAGAAAAAATTAAAGACGCAAAAAGCTTAGTACTGTTAGGTCGAGGCGCTAATTCAGCTGTTGCTGAAGAGGGAGCATTAAAAATCAAAGAAACAAGCTATATTGATGCAAATGGATATCCTTCAGGTGAATTTTTACATGGTTATGTTGCAATTATAGATGAATATATTCCTGTCATATCCATAATTGCTCCTTTTGAGATTGATAATAAGAACTATAATTTAGCTATTTCTAATACCGAAGATGTTAAGCAAAAAAGAAATCCGGATTTAATCATAATTAAGAGCCAGGAAGATATTTTAATTGAGAGCAGATTGTTATTTGAGAATGCTATTTTTATAAATATTCCTCAGGCCAGCAGTGAAATAACTCCAATATTTGCGGTAATAAGTCTGCAGCTTTTATCTTTCAAAATAGCCGAGCTTTTAGGCAGAGATGTAAATAATCCCAGAAGTCTGACAAAGGCAATTACATCCGAGTAAAAGGGGATCTCTCCTTAAAGCCTTTTGTTTTTATAAACTAGTTATTGATACAAAAAAAATCTGCTAAAATAAAAATATAATTTATCTAATTTTAATTTTTAGATGAGTTATTAAACTTATTTTTGCTCGGTATTATTAATTAAGAATTGGAATTAAGATGCTGACATTTATTTATTACTTTATATTAGCTCTGTTAATAGGGGTATTGGGCGTATTACTATATTTCAGGTTTTTTAAAACAGATGGTAGCTATGAGGAAGAATATAACAAAGGAATAGATGCTTTTTCTGGTGAGGATTATAATGGTTCAATAAAGGCCTTTAAAAAAGCCATAAAGATTGAGCCAGATAGACCAGAAGCATATTATAATCTTGGTCTTGTTTATCTTACTCAGGGAAATTCTGATCAAGCAGAATCCAATTTGAAAAAATCCATAGGCCTGAATTCTCAAGATCCTGATGCGTATTATAATCTAGGGTTACTGTTATATAATAAAAACATGAATAAAGAAGCTGCTGAACATTTTCAGGCTGCGATTAATCTGAGAGATGATGATCCGGACAGTTATTATAATCTAGGGCTGGCTTTAATAAAAGATAAAAGATATGAAGATGCAATAATACATCTTGAAAAGGCAGTAGAGTTTTCTTCCAATAATATAGACTATATTTTTGCCCTGGCTGGGGCATATGATAATCAAAGTAATATATCTGGCATGCCAAGAGATGTAGAACGTGCTATAGAGGTATATATCAAGGTTGTAAAAATGGAACCCAAGAGTGAACAAGCCAATTTAAGGCTGGCTGTTTGTTATGCTAAAAAAGGACTTTGGGAAGAGTCAGTTAATTATTGTGAAACTGTTATTGAAATAAACAATAACTCTGCAGAAGCTCATAATCAGCTTGGATTGGCGCTATATTGCCGGGGTAATATTGATGAAGCCACTTTAATGTATAAGAAGGCATTGGTTCTGGATCCTGATTATGCCCTTGCCTATAAAAATTTTGGTTATGCCCTTGAAAAGCAGGGTAATTTTCAGGAAGCTGTAGAATCATTCATTAAATTTGTTAAACTGTCACCTCCTGATGAAGCTGATCTGGATGAGATCAAACAGCACATAGAAGAGCTGAGAGAAAGTATAAAAATAAAAAATAAAGCGTAAGATTTATTCTACGCTTTACTTTTTAGGTTTAATAGTGTTATTAATTCTTCACATTAGATAAAAAGTCATATAAATCGAAATATTTCTGAGCTTTCTTTACGTTGCCTAGTGTTTCATATGTTAGAGCCAGATTATAACATATATTTTGGTTGTCAGGGTTTAGCTTATGTGCTTTATTGAAATATTTTAAAGCTTTTTTATAAGCTTTAACGTTGTAATAAGAAATACCCAGATTATAATATGCTGCATTAAACTTTTTATTAGCTTTAATGGCTGTGGTAAAGTTGTTGATAGCTGTAACTGTATTGCCGTTGTTAAAGTTTATAATTCCAAGATTATAATAAGCGTAGGAGTTCTTTGGATTTATTTCAAGAACTCGTTGTAAATATTCAACAGCTTTATCGGTATTACCATCCTTATCATAGCAATTTGCAGTCAGAATTAAGGTTTCTTCATCAAAGTTATTAGAGTCAATGTTTTCAAGATAAGTTAATGCTTCTTTATAATTACCTTTTTTATAAGAAATTATTGCCTGATCTTTCAGTATTTGAATGCTTTTGATTTGACTTTTTGGTGGATTATCAGTTAATTCTGTTGCTTGTGCCTGTGAGTTAATAAAAATTTGTAGAGATATTACAAAAATACTGATTAAAATTTTTATTTTCATTTTTTGCCTGTGCTTTCTTAGTTGTAGCTGTTCATACTCATTTTAAGACATAAGTGTCAATTTAAAAAGCTTTTTCTGGTAAAGTTATTTATATTTTCTGCTACATTGCTCTATAATAGTGCTGCAAAGGTTATCAGCCGTTAATTTAAGTAAGGTGATTTTATCACCTAGTTTATTAGTACTTGAATAAAAGATTCTTTTTGAATATTATCAACTATACATGATTTTTAATATTGAGCATGATATCATTTATTGCTACAAGAGTTGAATCAATATGTATCATAATATATAAGGAAGAGTGACGATGAATCCTATAATTGATGAATTAGAAGCAGGCTATACCAAAAAAGAATTACCTGAATTAAATCCTGGCGATACAGTAAAAGTATTCGTTAGAATTAAAGAAGGTAACAAAGAAAGAACACAGGCTTTTGAAGGTGTAATTATTAAAATGCGCGGTAGCAGCGTTAACAAAACAGTTACCGTTAGAAGAGTGTTTCAGGGTATTGGCGTAGAAAGAGTATTCCCTGTTTACTCACCAAGAATTGAGAATATTCAGGTTCTCAGAAGAGGACATGTAAGAAGAGCAAAACTTTACTACTTACGTGGACTCACCGGTAAAGCTACACGTATTAAAGAAAAAGCTAGAAGATAAATAAATGCCTTTTATACAATGGTATCCTGGCCATATAGCAAAGGCAGAAAGAAAATTACAGGAACAGACTGCTTTAGTTGATGTAATTCTGGAAATCATAGATGCTAGAATTCCGCTAAGCAGTTCTTATTTTGGTATAGAAAAATTAACAAGAAACAAGCCCAGGCTTCTTGTTATGAATAAAGCAGATCTCGCTGATCCGGAATTGAATAGCAAATGGCGGGATTATATGGCTGATAAAACTGGTTTAAAAGTCGTACTGACAAATTCTAATTCATCTAAAGATATATCTACTCTTATTAAAACTGCAATTGAATTAGGTAGACCTGAAATAGAAAAACTTGTTGCAAAAGGAAGAATGCCAAGGCCTGTAAGGGCAATGGCTATTGGCATGCCAAATGTCGGTAAGTCAAGCATAATCAATAAGCTTGTTAAAACAGCAAAGGCAAAGGTCGGGCCAAAAGCAGGAGTAACCAGAGCTGCTCAGTGGATAAGGATAAATCCGAAGCTTGAGTTTATGGATACTCCGGGGATTATTCCAATGAAGCTTGATAATCAGGAAAGAGCTGTAAAGCTTGCTGTAGTTAATTCGATTAGTGAAAATGCATATGATCTTGTCGAGATTGCTCAGGAACTGGTCAATATACTTTATGAGAGATATCCAGATTTATTAAAGAAGCATTATAAACTTGAAGAAATGAATGAGACTCCATCTCTGATTGATATTGCCAGATCAAGAAAATGGCTTTTACCGGGAGAAGAGCTGGATATCAATAGATGCGCTTCTATAGTTTTGTCTGATTTCAGGAATGGAAGAATAGGAAGAATTACTCTTGAAAGCGTGCCGGAAGAATAAAATAGTAGAATTAATCAAGTTTGATAAAAAACTGGCTAAGTTAAACTCAATAATAGGAGTTGATGAAGCCGGCAGAGGGCCATTGGCAGGAGCTGTCGTGGCTTGTGCTGTTTATTTCCCTGAGTTTAATAAAGAAGTAATCGAAACATTAAAATATCTTGATGATTCCAAACAATTAAGCCCTAAATTAAGGCAGGAATTATCTGATGAGATAAAGAAATTAGCTAAATATAGTATTCAAGAAGCCTCTGTTGCTGAGATTGAGAAGATAAATATATTGCAGGCATCTTTGCTTGCTATGAGTAGGGCATGTAAGGATTTAATCAGGCAGGTTAATTTCGATAAAGATCCTAAGCTTTTAATAGATGGCAAATTTCCAATCCCAAAGTTTAAAATAGATCAAATGCCTATAATTAAGGGTGATACAAAATCAGCCTCCATTGCTGCAGCAAGTATTCTGGCTAAAGTATACAGAGATGAGCAAATGTGCAAACTGGCGCAAGAATATCCTGTATACAATTGGCAGCAAAATAAAGGATACCCTACCAAGGCTCATATTGCTGCAATTATAGAGCATGGATCTTGTTCCTGGCATAGAAAGACTTTTTTAAAGAAAGTTTTAACTGATTAAATGTAAAAATTTTAAAAAC
>DNSU01000179.1:8752-8989 GCA_003499585.1 Cyanobacteria bacterium UBA9579
AAAGCAGGTGGTTTTTAAATTGATGAGCTTTAATATAGAAAATACTTTTATATAATTTAGGCTTCATTAATCTTGACAAAGTCTAAAAATATCTTTACCATCAAACATGACCTAATAATTGTCGCAATTTAAATTAAGGGTAATGGCCAAGAACTGACTAATAAAAATTTGTCAATTTCTAATTTAGTTAATAATTGAGGCACTGTCATTCTGAGGCGTAGCGAAGAATCTTGAGAT
>DNSU01000179.1:9080-15537 GCA_003499585.1 Cyanobacteria bacterium UBA9579
CTCAGGATGACGAAAAAGAACACTCGGATGACAATGCAACTTATAATTATCAGTCATTGACTACTACCAAATTAAGAATATAGATTTAAACGAGTATAGGCAGAAGTTTCTAAAGTGTTATTTGAGAAGAATAAATATAAAAAGCTTGTAGTGTTGCTTTTACTGGGAATTAATTTAATATTTCCTGAGCATGTTTTTAGTGAGGAGATTCCAGAGATTCAAGATTCTCAGGTAAAATGCAGTGCGATAGAAGGGGAAATAGTCTGTGTTGATAAGGAAGTTGAAACAAAATTAAAAGCAAAATGTAGAGTAGAAAAAGGCAGGATTATCTGTGAACCTGAGAAAGAACCTGCAATTGAAGCTTATCAGGAAAATAAGATATTCAGTCTGGATAAGACTTATACTGATATTAAAACATCAACTGCCAGTGTTGATGTCATAACTTCTGATCAAATGAGAATTATGCATAATCCTGATCTAAGTACTGTTTTAAATCTGCTTTCCGGAGTGACTGTGCAGAATAAAGGTTCTGCAGGGAATGCTCAGATGTTCAGGATTCGTGGCTGGGATAAAGTAGGCATAACTCTGGATGGGGTCAAAATTGATAACTATGGTATGAGGTCTGATGATCCCGGTTTTAGTAAACCTTATTTGAGTTATTTTCTTACTGAAGGACTTGATCGAGTTGAGGTTATAAGAGGCCCTCAAGGTACTATGCACGGTAATATGGCTCAAGGTGGACTTATAAGCATGTTTACAAAGAAAGGTCAGGGGACTCCTTCTGTTGAGATGAATACAGGATTAGGTTCATTTGGAACTATCAGGGAAAACATTGCTTTTGAAGGAGGAGATGATTCAGCTGATTACTATCTGGGCGTTACTATGCTGAGCACTCAAGGAGGAATGAAAACTACTCCGGAAAAAGAATCCAAACGTGATGATTATGATAATATAACTATTTCTTCTAACTTAGGTAAGCGTTTTTTGAACGGTAAAGCCGAAATTAGAAATACGCTCAGATATACAAAAGATAAAAAGGAAATAGGAGTACAATCCTATGGCTATCCTCATTTTGATCCTAATGATGAATCAAAACATTCAAATATTCTTGAAAGTCTAACCCTGACTCATGCTCCGACAAACTGGTATGATTACAATGTAAAAGTAGGGCTTTACGAGTCCAGCTATAAAAACACTGCCCCTGCTGATTCTTTTGATATCTGGGATCCCGTGTATGATAAGGTTCAAAACACCAGACTTATGGTGCTGACGCAGCATAATATAAAATATAAAGATTTAAATACTTTATCATTAGGCTATAATGCTGAATACAATCATTTTAAAAGCATATATCAAGATAGTTTCGCCAATGATTTTAATGCGAAAGATCTGGCAACAAATGATATTTATATGCAAGACACTTTGAATTTTAAAGATACTCTTATTGTTAAAGGGGGTATAAGAATATCTGACAGCTCTAAATGGGGTACATATGGAATACCAAATGTTTCTGGGGCTTTGGTATTACCTACGTTTAATGTTCCTGATTCTTACACAAAAATCAGATCCTCTTATGGAATGGGAGTTAATTATCCTAACCCTTATCAATTATTTGGCAAGGTAAATGGAGTTGAAGTAGGAAACTCGGCTCTAAATCCTGAAAAAGTTGAGAGCTGGGATATTGGGATGGTGCAGAGTTTTTATAAAGATAAAGTAAATCTTGAGCTTGGTTATTATATAAGTGATTATAAAGATTTGATAGGATACACAACCGGATATGAAAATATTGATAAAGCTAAAATATCTGGAATAGAGAGCTCTTTAAAAATAAATCCCATGCCGGGACTCAAAGGGCTGGTGAATTACACTTATACTCATGGGGAAGACAACCGAGACAGGGATTTACCTGGAGTGCCTAAGTCCAGACTTAATTTCTTGCCAGCTATGAACCAACAGAGAAGTACAGTGTATATTATAGAGCTGCTATTTCAACAAAAAGAAAATATGCCATCAGTAGTGGATATTTAAAGGGGTTTGCTGATTTAGGGCTAGGAACAACATTAAAAATATGTGAATTAGCTGGTGGTAAGCTATTTGCCTGGGGGGAAGTGAATAATTTATCAGGACAAAAATATCAGGTTTATAAAGGATATCCAAATCCAGGAATCGGCTTTATGGCAGGCATATCTATTAAAAGAGATTTTTAGGTGTATTTTAATTACTGTTAAAATTTTTCTTACTTACTTTATAATAAGTTCGCTATTTTATTTTGTCTTCTATATAATTATTTCATGTTAAACAATTAGGAGCTTTATCTGTGGTAGACAATATTCCTGAACATAAGATACAAAAAATACCTCCACAGAGTCTTGAAGCCGAACAGGCTGTATTGGGTGCTTTGCTTGCTAATCCTGTTACGATAGCAAGGGTAGTTGAAATGTTAAGGCCTGAAAGTTTCTATAAACAGGCCAATAAAGTTATCTATTCAGCTATTTTAGATTTATTTAACAGCAGTGAGCCTATAGACGTTATTACAGTCTCAGAGCATTTGAGAGACTTGGATAAACTTGATGCAGTTGGAGGAAGGACCTATGTAAATGATCTGGCTCTATCTGTTGTTACAACTGCAAATATTGAATACTACGCCAAACTTGTTGCTGAGAAAGCTGTATTAAGAGAGCTTATCAGAGCGGGAAGTGATATTGTAACTCAGGCTTATGAGGAAAATACCACTGAGCTTGTATTGGATAACGCTGAAAAACTAATATTTTCTATAGCTCAAAAAAATGTAAAAGATGATCTTGTCCATATAAAAGATATTGTAACTCATAGTTATAGTGCTATTGAGAAGAGATACAACAACAGAGACGAATTATCGGGGACTCCCAGCGGCTTTTATGATTTAGATAATCTTACAGCCGGATTTCAGCCGTCTGAGTTAATCATCGTTGCTGCCAGACCTTCTATGGGTAAAACAGCTTTTTGTCTTAATATAGCTCAGGAAGTTGGCATCAGAAAAAAACTTCCAGTGGCCATATTCAGTCTTGAGATGTCAAAAGAACAGTTAGTACAAAGGATGCTCTGTTCGGAAGCTGAAATTGATGCAAATAGACTTAGGACCGGCCATATGCAGGCAGAAGACTGGTCAAAGTTAGCTAAAGTTATGGGTGAATTTGCAGAAGCACCGATATTTATTGATGATTCAGCCGGTATAAGCGTTATGGAAGTTCGCGCCAAGTGCAGAAGAATGGCAATGGAACAGGGTGGACTCGGGTTGGTAATAATAGATTACTTACAGTTGATGGAAGGAAGCAGTTCCGGAAGAGGTGACAGAGTTCACGAGATTTCCGGTATATCCAGAGGCTTAAAAAATCTTGCCAGAGAATTAAAAACTCCAGTTATAGCATTATCACAGCTTTCAAGGGCAGTTGAGTCCCGTACAAGTAAAAAACCTATGCTTAGTGACCTTCGTGAAAGTGGAAGTATTGAGCAGGATGCTGATATTGTAATGTTTATATACAGAGAAGAATATTATGACCCAGAAAACGTAGAAAAAAGAGGCAAGGCTGAAATTATTATTGCAAAACAAAGAAACGGCCCTGTAGGCTCTGTGGAATTAATATTCCAGAACAATATTACAAGATTCAAAAGCCCGGTTGGGGCCAAGACACACGTATTTTAGAAATAAAAAAGCCTCCTGAGATGGAGGCTTTTTTATTTGATAATTTATGAAAGCCACTTATCTGATTAAACTTAACACAATGTGCTCAACCATTCCCAGTGAAATAAATGCAGCAATAGGAGAGAGATCAAAGCCGCCTATAGGTGGAATTATTCTTCTAAATGGTGCAAATATAGGGTCTGTTATATCTTTTATAATTTTAAACGGTTGTTTATACCAGTCCACGTTAGGGAACCATGATAGTAATATTCTGACTATCAGAACCAGCTGAACCAATTCAAATAATTGCTGAATTGCTATATATAAACTCAATTGTGCTCCTCCTTAATTATACGCGTGAGTGTTCTATTGTACTGCTGCAACCGCATACTTTTCTTTCTGCAGGAATTTTAACAATCATAGAATACAATAATTTCTTTAATTTTTCATTATTCTCGGAGAATACTTTTAATACCTCTGAGTGGCTAACTGGAGCTACATCACCAACTAAACCTGCATCGAAATCTGTAATAAGGGAAATGTTTACAACGCACATTTCCATCTCACGTGCAAGGTATGCTTCAGGATACTGAGTCATATTGATAACTTCCCAGCCCATAGCTGTATAGAATTTTGATTCAGCTTTTGTGCTAAATCTTGGCCCCTGTATTACAAGAACTGTTCCTGTTTCGTGCGCACGAATATTTGATTCTTTTGCTGAAGCAACAGCAATCTTCCTTAATTCAGGGCAGTATGGATCAGCAGGGCTTACGTGAGTTGTGATGGGGCCATCGAAAAAAGTATCATTTCTTCCCCAAGTTTTATTTACATACTGATCAGCTATAACAAAGTCACCCGGTTCAACGTGTTTTTGTAAGCTTCCTGCTGCACATGGACTGATTATTCTTGTTATTCCAAGAGATTTCATAGCCCATAAGTTAGCTCTGAAGTTAATTTTATGTGGCGGTAAATCGTGTTTTTTACCGTGTCTCGGTAAGAAAGCAACTGTTTTATCGCCAATTTTACCTAATGTTATATTATCGCTTGGTGATCCATAAGGTGTTTCAATGCAAATTTCCTGTGCACTGTCTAAAAGGTCATAAAACCCTGATCCGCCAAAAACTCCTACATCAGCTCTGTGTTTAGTTTCAAATGCCATTTTTACTCTCCTAAAACTGCTTTCTACATAAAATATTTACAACAAAATCATAATAACAATTAACTATTAATTCAACTATTTTGAATATTATTCCACAATTATTTACGGTCTCAGATCATTCCTATTTGGAAGTAGTATAAATATTAAATATCAAATTTTTAAAAATTAAAAATAATTTTCCAATAAGGATTTAGATTTATTAAGTTTTTAAATAGCAGAAAGAACCTTTAATTCTGCCTGATATGTTTTTATAGACGAAGAAATAAGTCCTATGTTGCTTCAAATCAGAAATTCTCGCATTGCTAATTAGATGAGTGTTTCTTGATGTTATAAGCTCTCAATCATCTTAATAATCGTGGTAGTGTCATCCTGAAGCATTAGACATTTAGTTATTCTATTAATCGTAGATATTCAGGATCTTTCCAATATACTTAACTGGTAAGATGCTGAAACACCAAGTAGGAACACAACCGTATGACTCGCAAGCTCGTCAACGGTTGCAGTCAATTCAGCATGACACTAAAAATTATTTGGCAATTTAAGTTAACTAAAAGAAAAAGAGAGTAAAGATTGATTGTTCCACAGCAATAAGCAGCTATTTTAAGATTTAATATCTCTAAACCCAGTTAATAGCAATTCTTATATTTTTAAATTTTGTATCAAAAATACCACAATCATCTCTTGGCATGATAAAGCTGTGCTTAATATGCTATTATATTAAATATACAACCATGCAGTGTTTTAGGTAGCAAGTTAAAAGAGAAAAATATGAGAGAGTTAGTGGATAATAGTATAAAAATAATATTGTTATCAATAGCGTTATCTGCAAGTTTTATGATTTCTTCTAAGACTTATGCTGACTTAGGAAAGATTTATTCTGCCAAGAAACCTGATCAAACTCCGGTTGAGCAGATAAAAGTGCGTGAAAGGTATACTCCGCCAAGTAGGGCTTATGACAGAAAAAATGCCGTAGTTCACAAAAAGACGAAAAGATGGCTTAACGGCAAGCCGGCTATGGTTAATACACTTGTCATAAATCCTAAAAAGAGTGGAGTTATTATAAAGCCTTCTTTTGGGTCATATTTTATCAATAGTGTAAAGAGTGTAAAAGAGATAGTAAATATTGAAACTGCACTGGCTGGAATAAATGCCTCTTATTTCAAACCTGATAATGGTGCACCTCTTGGATTAGCTGTAGTTGATGAGGAGATTATTACGGGCCCTTTGTATAGAAGGGTTAGTTTTGGTATCACCAAAGACAGAGAATTTAAAATGGATAAGGTTGATATTACAGGTAAAATTACTATAGGAGATAATTTAGAATTCAGACTTTTTAATATTAATCAGCCTGTCTTTAGTAAATATGATTTTACTGTTTATACAGACAAATGGGGAAAGCATACTCCAAAAACTTCCGAGCATTATTCACATATAGTTGTGCATCGGAATAAGGTGCAGTATATCAAAAATAGCAGTGTATCTATACCAAGAGGAGGCTATGTAGTTGTAGGACCTCACTATCGTGTTGCGGGGAAAATACAGCAATATGATAAAGTTAGCTATGCTGCAAAATTAATACCTGAGGATTGGAACGATAATGTTGAGTCTGCAATCAGCGGTGGGCCATATCTGGTAAA
>DNSU01000105.1 GCA_003499585.1 Cyanobacteria bacterium UBA9579
TTCTTACCGGTTGTATTTCTGTCTCTCCACATAGCAAGTAGTGTACTTGCATTGAAGATACTTGAATATGTTCCAATTGCAATACCTAAGATCATTGCTAATACAAAGTTCTTGGTTGTGCTTCCACCGAGAAAGTATAATGCAAACAGTGTTATAAGGGTTGTTAATGAAGTATTGATGCTTCTTGCAAGGGTTTGATTAACGCTGGCATTAACTATATCGTTAAATGACATCTTTTTAGCCAGGAATCTTGAGTTTTCTCTGATTCTATCAAACACAACGATAGTATCGTGTACGCTAAAACCTATTACTGTCAGGATAGCTGTTATAAACAAACCATCTACCTCGACGTTAAAGAATAGACCCAATATAGCGAATATCCCGCAAACAAACAGTGCGTCGTGGAAAAGAGCCACAAGAGCAAACATAGCATAGTCAGCTTTAAATCTGAAAGCTAAATATCCAACAATAGCTATGAATGCTAATAATAAAGCAAATACAGCATTTTTAAACAATTCTTTTCCAAGTGTTGGTCCAATAGAGTTTGTTTGAAGCAGCTCAGCGTCCCCAAATTTGTCTTTTAAAACCTGATTAATTTCAACAATCTTGTTATCGG
The DNA here is from genome assembly GCA_003499585.1 of Cyanobacteria bacterium UBA9579. Classification (GTDB taxonomy): domain Bacteria; phylum Cyanobacteriota; class Vampirovibrionia; order Gastranaerophilales; family UBA9579; genus UBA9579. Next base: position 617 of record DNSU01000105.1, read on the forward strand.
ATTTATCACTGTCTAAAAAGCCTGTTCTAATTGAAACAATTGAGTTAATATTTGCTTTTTTAGGTTGAGGAATTTTTTCAATTACGCTGGCTTTTGTTGCGTCAACCTTAATATTCATCATATCATCAGACTGCTCAAGCTGAATTACCGGGTTCTCAATCCCTATTTTTGCAAGGTTTTCTCTAATTGCTCCAATATCAGAGCCAGATAATTCCTTTTTAAATCCATACTGAAGCATGGTTCCGCCTGTAAAATCTATTCCTAATTTCATCGGTGAATGAAAAACCACAGTGGAATATATCATGGCTATAAGACCAGGAATAACGAGTATTGCTGAAATACCAAGCCATAGCCATTTGTATTTAACCACATCTATTATATTTTTATCTCTGAAAAACGGATTACTCACTTTTAATCTCCTTTTTTACCTGCTATTAGTTTTACTAAAACTCTAGTCAAGAACACCTAACTTAGCTTTCCTTGGATCAGTATCCTCAGCTTCAAACATTCTTTTAATATGTTCTTTCTTCAAGCCAAACCAACCCGGATTTTTAAGCTGTCCTGTTCCGAAGAAAAGATGCATAAAGTTCTTGGTAACTGTAATAGCAGTGAACATGCTAACCAGAACACCTATTGCAAGGGTTAAGGCAAAGCCTTTAATAATGCTGGTTCCTAACATATAAAGTATCACACAGGTAATGATTGTAGTCATATTGCTATCAAAAATACTTGCAAATGCTCTGTCAAAACCTGCATTAATAGCTGTAAATAGGGTTCTTCCAGCTTTTAATTCTTCTTTTGTTCTTTCAAATATTAGGATATTGGCATCAACTGCCATGCCGATACTCAGGATGAATCCTGCAATACCCGCCAGTGTTAGGGTAACAGGTACTGTTTTAAATATCGCAAATATGATAAGCCCGTAAATTATTAAAGCTATATTTGCAATAATACCGGGAACTCTATAGTAGCCGATCATAAACAACATAACCAGAGCAAGCCCTACAATTCCGGCAATTTTACTTTTTTCAATAGACTCCTGTCCCAGAGTTGGTCCTACGGAGTTTTCCTCAATAATTTTAGCAGGAATAGGTAATGCACCTGCGTTTAAAAGGTCAACGGTTTTTCTTACTTCTTCAACAGCAAATCCTTCTTGTCCGCCGCTAATTTGGGCACTACCAGCAAGAATAGGCTCTTGGATCACAGGTGTGGATTGTACTTCACCATTGAATACTATAGCCATTGGTTTTCCAACTAATCTTTTAGTTAAATCACCAAATTTTTTAGTTCCTTTATCATTAAATTGTAACAAGACAACCCAACGGCCAACAGCATCTGTTCCAACGGAGGCTTTACTCACATCCTTACCTGATAAGCCTGTACCAACCCATGTGGTTTCGCCATTAAAGCCAACTTTTTGTTCTTTAAATTCAAGTTCAGCCGTTTCACCTAAATACTCTTTTGCTTTTTGAGGATCGTTAATACTTGGGATTTCAACAATTAATCTGTCTTCCCCAATTCTTTGAACTACTGTTTCAGCAACGCCCAGTTTATTAACCCTATTTTCAATAGCAAACTGAAGACTGTTCATCATTTCATCAGTAATTTTACTAACATTTGCAGGTTTTTGAGCCTGAAGAACAAGTCTCGACCCCCCAATCAAATCAAGGCCTAGTTTAGTAGGTTTTGTAAGTATAATAACTATACTTGCAGCTACTAGACCAATGATGAATAAAAGCATAAACTTTCTATTTTTCATTATCTCTCCATCCAAGTCTTAAATGTAAAAATACACTCCTAAAACAATTATCCCTATTATTAAACTATATTTCAATAAAATTTATCAAAATATGGGATTAATAATTTATTATTGTTTTATAAAATTAATAAACTATTATCTGATATACACGTTTATATGATTAATATAAAAAATAAATTTGAGTATAAAGTGAATTGTTAACTAATTTTAATAATAAGGAGAACATTATATGGCTACAATTATCTCCAAGGATGAATTGAAAAATGAAATATTAGACATTACCCTAATTGACGTGAGAAATTCTGATGAGTATCAGCATGCCCATATTCGCGGAGCAGAAAATATTCCTTTGGATGATTTACAGGTAGAAGCTCAAAAACGTTACAATCCTGAAAAAAAATTGGTAGTCTATGGTGAAGATGAAAAAATGGGTCAAAAAGCTGTAAATCAGCTTGAAGAAGAAGGATTTAAGCATATAACTCTTTATAAAGACGGCTTTAACGACTGGCTTGGCTCTCACTATCCAACTAAAAAAGTTGATTTAGGTAATAAATTGAGAGAGTAACACGATTTGAGCGTTTTTGTTCAATAAAACCTCCTTTATTTTTTGTGGCTAAGCCACTATCACAGATTATCTTTCATTCCTAATAAAACATATATTTATTAGTCTATTTTTGCAACCCTTTTGCACCTGTTTTGCGCCTTTGTTTTTGGCAAAATGAAAGTCTAGCAAGGAGTTTAATTGTCACAACCAATCTGGAATTTAGCAAATGGAACAATATCTTTTATGATGAGAAATTAACCAGTGCAATTATTGACAGGATAATACATCATAGTCATCTATTAATGTTTAACGGGTCTAGCTACAGGCTAAAGCACTCATCTATTAATTGTTAAAATTTTTTGTAAGGGTGCTAGAAAATTAAATTCCGAACGCTAGATTTCCTACTTGCCAAAAACAATCCTCTTTATATTTAACTAATTCTGCTGTTTAGCCAGATAGATTGTATGTTAAAAGTCAAGAAGCAAAAGCAAAATTTTGTTGATATGATTCCGTAACAAGTTTTGTGTAAACCTTAATTTTGAAGAGAGATTAGAAAAATTTCTCTAATCTCTCTTCAAAATATATCAGAAGTTGATTTAAAATCAAACTCCAGTTTGGAATTGGCATAGCAGGTAGGGTGCGCACCGCGTACCGATAAGGCAGTTATAGAGTACACAATTGTGCGCCATTAAAAATTGTGGCCACATGGACGGGAAATAATACTGTATACTGATAAAACTAGAACCTTGATAATTTAATGTTAAGAGCAGCTAAAAAATTATTTTGAAATCTGCTTTTAATAAATCCTTTATTTTCAACATTTTTAGCAATCTGCATCAAAATAATGGATATTAAAACCCAATTCACACAAGCTTTTGCAAGAAATTAACCCAAAATCAAAAAACATCAATACCCACACAGGTAGCTCAAAAGCACCTATCAAAGAAGGTCAAAACAGGTGCAAATCAGTTGCAAAATTCAAGAAAATAAATTCAATGGTATAACTTATTTTCGATTATCGAAAAGGTGTCTTCAGTAAATCTGAAAAATAATGTAATATATTTTCTAGAGCCTCATATAAAAACTGTCTGGAGAAAATTTTATGAATATGGAACCCGAAATGAGAGAACAGGAAAACGCTGTTGCTCAACCGTTTGATATTGAAGCATTTTTGCAATTATCTGTAAGTCAGGGAATTTCTGATGTGCATCTTAGAATTAATGCACCACCTATGGTCAGAAAAGATGGCATTATGATGAAAACCAAACTGGCCCCATTATCAATTGAAGATATGAATCAGGTAATTGAAAGAATTGTCCCGCAGGAAGTACGGGCTAAAATAAATTCAAGTTATGATCTGGATTTTTCAGTAGAAATGCCTGGAGTTTCAAGGTTCAGGGCAAATATTCTTCATGACTTAGGAAAAATTGGCATGGTATTAAGGGTTGTCCCTTTTAGCGTTCCTACCGTAGAAGCTTTATCACTGCCACCTGTAATAAAAGGATTTACAGGATTAAATAATGGCCTTGTGCTTGTAACAGGCCCTACCGGTAGTGGTAAAAGTACAACCCTTGCTTCTATGCTCGATCATTTAAACCAAACACAACAAAAACATATAATTTCTCTTGAAGACCCTATAGAATTCATTCACACAAATAAAAAATGTATATTTACTCAAAGACAGTTAGGTGTGGATACAGACAGTTTTCCAAACGGATTAAAATATGCCCTCAGACAAGATCCTGATGTTATATTAATAGGTGAGATGAGAGACAGAGAAACAATATCAAGTGCCTTAAAAGCAGCTGAAACAGGCCACCTTGTATTTGCTACTCTTCACACAACCGACTCTGTTCAAACAATAAACAGAATCATTAACGCATTTGAACCCCACGAACGAGAATCAATAAGATTGCAAATAGCAGCAACTTTACAGGGAACAATTGCTCAAAAACTTGTAAAACGGGCAGATAATAAAGGAAGAATTCCTGCAACGGAAATTCTGGTTGTTACACCTGCCGCAAGAGATTATATTGCCAGAGATGAAATAGAAAAAATTTATGAACTTGTAAAAGCAGGCGATTATAACGGAATGATGAGTATGAATATGTCTCTGTTAAGACTTGTACAAACAGGTTTAATTAGTGAACAAGCAGCGATAGAAACCTCTGACTCTCCTGCCGAGATGGAAATAATGCTTAAAGGTGCTTATCACGGAACCAGCAATTATTAATATTACAAAAAGAGCCTGAGAAATTCATCTCAGGCT
>DNSU01000171.1:0-1253 GCA_003499585.1 Cyanobacteria bacterium UBA9579
ACCAGTTTTAAGACGGTGCGCATTGCGCACCCTACAATATGATTTTAGCAAATGAAAGCATTAAATGAAAAACATCTCCCTTATTACAGTTAATAATCCCGGTTTAGAAGCAGCAGAGAAAACTGTGAGGGATTTGTTTAGGATAAATCTTGATTTTAAGGTCGATATTTATCATAAAAGCGATAAAAATCCTGAATCTAAAGCTAATTATATTAAATATTCTAAAATTGATGAAATACTTGATAATGTTTGGCAAAATAGTGATGCTGTAATATGGTTTACCGCTACAGGTATTGTGGTGAGGAAAATAGCCAGACTTGTGAATTCGAAGACATCTGATCCGGCTGTACTTGTCATGAATTTATCAGGGACGCAAATTATACCATTATTATCGGGACATATTGGCGGGGCTAATGAGCTGGCTCAACAGTTAACAGAAGTTAATCCTGACTTAGTATCATTTATAACTACTGCAACAGATTCTTTAGATGTGTTTGCATTTGATAATTTTGCTAAGAAAGCTGATTTTGAGATCATAAATATAGAGAAGCTGGCACGAATTTCCAACTCGCTTATTAATGGTGAGACTATTAACCTGCTGACATATCCAAAAATTCTGGAATACTTGAAAGAGCAAGGCTTAGATACAACAAATATCAATTTTTATAATTACTGGGGGACTCATAACACCATAAATTTTGATCAACCAACTGTAATAATATCGCCATTTTCTTGTTACTCAAGAAACGATGCTTTTAGAGTCAGAATTAAGCCTATAGCACTTGGTGTTGGACTGAACAGAGGAACTCCTCTGGAGGAACTGGAAACAAATATATTCGATTTTCTTATTGAGAAAGATTTGCATCTTGAAGATGTAAAAATCATAGCTTCATTTGATGCCAAAAGTGATGAAGTGGCCTTACAATTGTTTAGTGAAAAATATAAAATTCCTCTTGCTTTCTATGCAAAAGATGAAATTAATCAGTTAAATGAGGATTTTTCAGAATCAAAAGCGCAGGAATTTTTTGACATAAAAGGCGTGGCTGAGCCAACAGCAGTTTTAGCTGCACCTTTTAAAACACTATTTATCAGGAAAAAGATTTATCAAAATATTACAATAGCAGCAGCTTTTTAAAGGAGTCAAAATGAGTAAAGGCGAAATCTATATAATTTCAACAGGTACAGGAAATGTTCAGCAATTAACAGGCAATGCGTGCGAATTGCTGGGTAAAGCTGATCTTATAGTCGGTTAT
>DNSU01000171.1:1313-2053 GCA_003499585.1 Cyanobacteria bacterium UBA9579
AGCTGATCTTATAGTCGGTTATACCAAATACATTAAAGATATTGAATCACTAATAAAAGATAAAGAAGTATACTCAACAGGCATGACCCATGAGGTTGATCGCTGTAAATATGCAGTTGGGCAGGCTCTGACCTCTAAAAAGGTTGCTCTTATTTCAAACGGGGATGCCAATGTCTATGGCATGGCAGGATTAGTGCTGGAAATCATAGAAGCAAATAATCTCTGGGATAAGCTAGAGGTGATAATAGAGCCTGGAATAACTTCTATACTTACTGCAGCAGCAAAAGCAGGGGCTCCTATTATGCATGATTTTGCGGTTATATCTTTATCAAACCTGCTTACTCCTATGGAGCTGATCGAAAAGAGATTACAGAATGCTTTATCTGCCGATTTTGTGCTTGGCTTATACAATCCTCTTTCTCATTCCAGAAAAGAGCCTTATTTCAAGTTTTTAGAAATATTGCAACAACATCGTAATGGTGATACTCCTGTTGTAATAGCGCAGAATTTAGGCAGGGACAATGAAGCTATCCATATAAAAACAGTAAAAGACCTGCTGGAATTAAAAGATGATATGACAATGATTAATATGTCCACTATTTTGATCATTGGCAGTTCTGCAACGAGACTAGCGAATTCTGGCAAAAAGGTTATCACCAGAAGAGGTTATCAGCAAAACTACGATTATCAGTTGCAATAGTAGTGATTTGCTGCTTTGAGATTCTTCGCTACGCTCAGAA
>DNSU01000171.1:2118-2679 GCA_003499585.1 Cyanobacteria bacterium UBA9579
TCTTCGCTACGCTCAGAATGACATTAGAAAATATTTTAAAAGAATCAGGATAAGATATTGAACATTGATTTATCAAAAACTAATCTGACTTTTAGAGAACTCTGGGAGGTCAAATCCAGAGTTCTAGCGATGAGAGACAGCATTTCACACAAAAGAAACCTTAGATTGTTTGAGCTTAAAGCCTTAGATATAGATACAATAACAGAAAAATTTTCTTTTAAATCAATGCAGGCAGAACATAAAGAGTTTTGCCCAATGCTTGCCAGAGATACGGCATGCCATGATATGCAGGTTGAAGAATTAAGCTGTTATGGCTGCATTTGCCCTAATTATGATCTGGAAATAGGCTTTGATGAAGAACAAAACCTATATAAATTAGGTTTTTGCAGAGTGAATTCCGAACAGGGGTTTTATAAATTAACTCAGACTAAGGATGATAATCCTAAAGACTACTTAATCTGGAATTGCATCAACTGTAATTTGCCTCATAATAAGACTTTTATTAGAAAAGAAATAGAAAAATATATTAAGAAAACTTATCTAAAATAGCTCCATATCAAA
>DNSU01000171.1:2756-9240 GCA_003499585.1 Cyanobacteria bacterium UBA9579
ATATCAAATTGATATGGAGCTATTTTTTTATATGCATCTTACGCTGCTTTGTTGACGATATTTTGATTTAAATAGCCTTTGATGTCTTCCATTGTCACGTCTAAAATTTCATAAACTGATTCTATGGTTTCGTATGCGATGTGAGGAGTGATTATTACATTTTGCATATTGAGTAATTCATGATTCATTATAGTATTAACAAGGTCTTTCTGGCTTATACGGTCTGGTTCAAGAGCGTATTCCTCTTCACGTTTAATAATTTTTTCTGATTCCAGAACATCTAAAGCTGCACCCGCCACTTTCCCACTTTGCAATGCTTTTAACAAGGCATTGGTATCAATAAGCTCTCCTCTTGCAGCATTTATTATTAACACTCCAGTTTTCATTTTACTAAAAGCTTCTTCATCTATCATATGATAATTCTTGCCTGTAAATGGGCAATGTAATGTAATGATATCACTATTTTTTAATAGTTCATCCAAAGATATATATTGAACTCCATATTTATTTACCATATCCATCTTTGGATTCGGGTCATATGCAAGTATTTTCATTTCGTATGCATTGGCTAATTTTGCCATATGACAGCCTATTCTTCCTGTTCCTATAATTCCAAGCGTTTTTTCTGCAAGGTTTTTCCCAAGGGTTCTATCCGGATCAAATTCTCCCTTTTGAAGATCGGCATAAGCTATAGTGATTTTTCTTATTAAATCTGTCAAAAGGCCAAAGGCAAATTCTGCAACTGTTCGTTGGCCATAAGCTGGAACATTCGTAACTATAATATTGTTATTTTTACAGTATTCTGTGTTGATATGATCAACTCCGGTTGATCTGGTATTAACCATCTTTAGGCTATTCAACCCTTTTAGACTTTCTTCATTTATTGTTGAATCTGTAAAAACAGAGATAATATCAGCATCTTTTAATACATCTTTATTAATTTCATTTATGGTTTGATAATACATATCATAATCAACAGTCATTGGGACAGTTTGTTTGATATATTCCTCTTCAAATGGCCTGACTTCTAAAAATGCAACTTTTGTCATATTACAATCTCCTTTTTTAAAACTTGTTTATGACTATAAATCCTGAAAAAAGTTAGTTATTATTTTATGTAGGTTAAACTGAATTTTTTAAAATGACTACCTGCTTAAGTAGCAACCTGAAAGTCCAATTACTATAAATCATTAACAAGATTGAGATTTAAATTGGAATAAAGTTTTAGAAATATTGGGGATGTCCTTATTAGCTTACTCATTTAGGATCAAAGAATATACGAAATAAAGGAGTTATAGCAATGGTAAGATTTCTTTGTGAAAATTGTGGTAATCTTATAGAAAGAGATATTGAATGCCATGGACATAAAATCAAATATCGTCCGGGAACTGAGGAATTAGTCTGCATAGATTGCACCGACAGAACATTGTCTGAACAGGAAATCGAAGAATGTGCGCCTAAATGCTGCCATAAATTAATGATACCTAAGGGATAATTTTTGTAATAATTGTTATAAATATCTCTAATAACTGGACAAATTATGCTGTTATGCAGCATAATTTATTTAATTAGGTTATTAAGCAGGTATTAATTGATAGTGAAAGTTTATAAACATAAGAAATCTATCATCTCTTTCTTAGCAGGATTATATCTGCTATTGATACTGACAAATCCCTATAGCTCTGCTTTTTGCCAGGGAATGATTTCTCAAGCAGGAATAAATAAAGTTCAAGCAAGTCACTCCTGTTGTCAGGACATAATAACTTCTCAGACAGAGCATATTTCAGAACCGGTTAAATCTCATTGTGACTGTGTAAAAAACCAGCCATATCCGGATAATCGCTTTATAGCTGTTTTTCAGCAAAATAAATTAGTCCTGGAGAAATTGTCTTACGTCAATGTTTATTTCTTTAATTCAGGTCTATTTAGAAATATTTTCACTCAAAATATCAAGCATAAAGCTAATTTAGTTAAAAATAATAATCTTGAAATCTTACGAACGGTTATACTCCTGAACTAAAAACTCTCTAATAGTATTATTCAATAATTATTAGAGTGATTTTTAATAGAAAAAGGAGTAAACATGAGAAACAAAATTACTTTTTTAGCACTGTCATTGTTTATAATTGCTGTTATTGGACTATTTTTTATTGATAAAACCTATGCAGCTAAACCTTGTGCAATGATGAAAAATTCTGAATGCGTGCAGTGTATAACAGGAAAACATGATTGCTGTAACGATTGCAAGACAGATTGTACAGACTGCAAACAGTGTTGTCATGAGAAGAAAGCTGTCCACAAAAAGTGTAAACAGCACTGTGTAAGCTGCACAGATTGTAAAGCTTGTTGTGATACAGCAAAGTCTGGATGCAAAAAAGCTAAAGTTCAAAAAGACAAGAAAGATGTAGCTCCTTCAACGGGATGCCCGCATCACAAGTCGTAGCAGAATCAATATAAGCTTTAGAAAGCTGGAGCGGGTTGTTTACAAACAGCCCGCTCTCCAAATATATACTATTATTTAACTTGAATTGCCAGATAGATAAGTCAAAAGGTGACTCACCAACTTTAATAAGACAGCTTCTGATTCTTATATAATCGATCTAAAAAATTAAACAGTTAGAAATTGCCAAAAAAGTCTTTGGCATAAAAGATATAAGAACAGCGCAAAAATCAAAAGGGGATTAAAATGGGTGATTATAAAAAAGGATTAATTAATCCTAAAGATTATCCGGGTGAAAACATAACAGAAATTCCTAACTGGATTATTAACGTAACTTATCCTGTTACCACCGAAGAATTAATAGAAAAATACGGGGATGATGAAGTTATAGATAATGAAAAAGAAACTAAATCACTCAGTGAAATACTTTCGAGATATCCAGGCAGGCAATTTAATTCTTATAACGAGTTAATGGCTGCAATATATTACAGCGGAGAAACAAATTATAACATTTAGCTTAATATCTCATTTATAGCAGCTTTTATTTCATCAAGGGTGTATTTAGATTCCAGATCACAATTAATTATCTTTACGGGGACAGGAGTTGTCTTAAAATTAGTTGTATAAGGAATTCTTATTACTCGTGAAAGATCTGCGACATTGTCTAAATGATATCCGGATTCCTTAAATATCTTTATTAGTGCTTTATTAAAATTAAAGCTTAGCTCTTTTGCTTCCACATTGTCATTTTCATTCTTAAATACCCATAAGTCCTTAAATAAATATAACGGATTTAAGCCATGCCCGGTATGAATAGTTATAGTTGGCTTTAGTTTGAACTTATTAAGAATTTCTTTAGCAGTTTCTAAATCGCGAGGAAGGTCGGTTTTGACATGAGCTTTTGCATCATATATATCAACATCCAACCATAATGCAGGGAGTACTATCACATCTTCTCCTGTTCCTCTTTTTCTTTCATCAAGCTGTGTTTTTCTCAGTCCTATGCCGAAATACACATCTTTATTCTGTGACAGACCAGAAGCAACTTTTGATGCTTCACCCAGATTTGCAGCTTTAAACCATTTTGTGCGGAAGTTCTTTCTATTCCATATTGTTAAATATCCGGGAGCATTATTTCCGTAAATTATCTGAAAAAACTTTTTAATATCATCCTGCAACACTGCAATATCTCCAAAATAAGCTTTTATCGATCAAATATAACGCAAAATACATGCACTTAATTAAGCACACTCAATAGAAAAATATAACTTCTATTCTATTAATAATGCTTATCAATTTTTAAATTTTTTAGCAAATAAGCTAATTCATAGATAAAAAAGTAGATTATTTACCAATGAAACTTACTTTAGGCATGTATAAGATAAAAATATAATACACAAATTAACGCAGAAGGTTTTATGAAGAGAGTTTAAATATGGATATACTTGAGTTTATATTTGCACCGTTAATTTTTATTCTTGATTTGATTGCAATATTTGATATTATCACTGGGCCAAAAGATACTGTTAAAAAGGTCCTCTGGGTAATTGTCATATTGCTTTTACCTGTTTTAGGCTTGATTTTATACTATCTTATTGGCAAAGAAAATCTGCTTGGAAGAACAAGACAGCACTGAATTTAGGATATAAGTTTGCAATTGGTTTGTCTAGTCTATTAAACGAACTAATTAGAGTGATTAAAATGAAAAGTGTGTCTGATATTATTATAAATAAAATAGCATTAGCAGTATCAAGGTTTGTGTTTCTTATTATTGCTGCTTTAGCTATATTAATTGTGTCTCTAATATCAATATTTGGCAGGAAACCTGCTCATGCTTTTATATATTATGTTATCAGACCAGTCATTAATGCTTTTTTTCCACTAGAAATTGTAGGAAAAGAGCACTTAAATATCTCTGGGGGATTAATTCTTGCTGGAAATCATGCCGGAGTTCTGGATACTCCTTTAATTGAAGTATCCAGCAAAAGGCCAGTAACATTTTTTATGGCTTCATGGGTGCAGAGCCTTATTGTTATTGGATGGATGGCAAAACGTTTTCAAGTAATCCCTGTATCAAGAAATCATTTAGGTAAAGCAATAAGTGAAACCATAAAAAGACTCAACTCGGGAGAAACTGTTTGTATCTTTCCTGAAGGTACTCCGACTTCTACCGGGAAAATTGCTGAATTTAAAAGAGGAGTTGCTTTTATTCATAAAAGAAGCAAAGTTCCGATTGTCCCGTTTGTGATTCAGGGAGGGTATGAGGCATGGCCCTGGCGATTTAGTTTACCTATATTTAGAAAAATAACCCTTCAGTTTGATAAACCTTACTGCAATCCTGAAGAGGATGAGCAAGTTATTACTGAACAACTACAAAAAAGGGTACAATATATGAAAAATTTTCTTGAAAAAAAAGAGAAAGCTGAATTAGAAAAACCGATTTACGATGATTTTCTAGCATTAATGCAATTAAAATTTAATACTTATGCTCCACATAAAGCCTTATCACTAAAGGAAAAAGAAGGGTATCAAGACATTACTTACACTGAGCTAACAAGATTGTCTAATTGCATGTCTAATTATTTAATAGAAAAAGGTGTTAATCATGGAGACAGAGTAGCTATTCTGTCAGAATCAAGGCCTGAATGGGCAGTTGCTTTCTTCGCCTCTATCACTTCAGGGGCTGTTTTTGTTCCTCTTGATACAAAATTGACTTATGAGGAGTTAAAGCCTTTATTATTAAATTGTAATCCCCATACTATCTGCGTATCATCAGATAATATGGAAACTGCAAAAAGATTAAAAGCTGAAATCCCATCAGTTGAGCAAATCTTTCTACTGGATAAAAGTAAATGCTCACAAGAATATGATTCTCTATATGACTTAAAAGAATCTGCGGATCAAAAAAACAGAGAACGTCATCTTGATGATACAGCATTAATAGTCTATACCTCAGGAACAACAGGTCATCCTAAAGGGGTAATGGTGACTTTTAGAAATCTGATTTCTCAATTAAAAGACTTTGATGAAGTTTTTGACTTTGCCTCTCGAGAATCGCTTATTTCTATCCTGCCTTTAACTCACCTTCTGGAAATAACTATAGGTCTTGTAACTATGTTATATAGGGGCGCTCATATTACTTATACAACCAGCTTTTATTATAAAGAATTCATAGAAATGATGAACGAGCAGAAAGTTACAATGTTAGTTGTAGTTCCTGAATTTTTAAAGATTATAAAACGCTCAATAGAAAGGGAACTGCGAAAAACCAGCGAACTAAATCAAAGATTATTCCATATTCTCTACAATACATCCCGATTTATTCCATCTATTTTATTGAGAAAAATGATATTTAATAAAATTCATCGACGTTTAGGTGGCAACGTCAGAAGATTTATATGTGGTGGAGCACCACTGGGTCCTGATATCGCCGAGTTTTTCTTTAGAATTGGGATGCCTGTTTATGAAGGATATGGACTAACTGAAACAGGACCTGTTATATCGGCAAATACACCCGAACATACACGCTTAGGATCTGTAGGTAAGCCTCTGCCCAGTGTTAAAGTTAAACTTTCTCCTGAAAACGAGATTTTATCAAAAGGCCCAAATCTAATGAGAGGCTATTATAATAGACCTGATCTTACTGCTGAAGCAATAGATCGCGAAGGCTGGTTCCATACAGGAGATCTGGGGAAGATTGATAAAGATGGTTATCTGTATGTAACTGGAAGAATTAAAAATATTATTGTCTTAAGTGAAGGAACGAAGGTACAACCAGAAGAAGTTGAGGAGTTATTGTCTAAAAGCGGTTTAATAAGAGATATAAGCGTGGTTGGCAACACAATAAGATCAGGCCCCAAAAAAGGTACTGAGGAAGTTATTGCGGTAGCTGTTCCAACGGAAGAACAACAGCAAAAACACAAGGATATCCGATCACTAAAAAACAATATTGAACAGGATATTAACAGGCTTTCTCAGAAACTATCTCCGCATAAACGTCCGGGGAAAGTAGCTCTTTCTCTGGAAGATTTACCAAAAACCACA
>DNSU01000171.1:9317-12358 GCA_003499585.1 Cyanobacteria bacterium UBA9579
ACAGGTAAAACTAAGAAACAAGATGTTCAAGATTTATATAATAAACACAAGTTTATAGGATCATAACATTACAATGAGAACAGACTTTGATTTAGTATAATCTGTCATGTATACTCTTATCTACCTGAATCAGCGTATCATTGCCGACTAACTGCTCTAATGCGGCTCTTGCAGTTAGGACTTCCTGCCTTGCTTTATACTGCATATCAACAGATTCCCTGTAGAAAACATCTGCCACAGAAAGCACTTCAGGTGGTAAAGCATAAGCTGCTTCATAATATTTATAACGATTATTAACTATTGTATCTGCCATTTTTAATCTCTCAACAGAACCCAGATAATTATAATATAAGATAACAAGCTTCTGCTGAAGATTATCGATTTCTTGAGCCATAACAACAAGATCGACATCAGTAACTCTTGATAAATGCTTGTTTACAAAGCTATCATCAGCCAATAAAGAGCTTAATAAACCACCACCAATTATAGCGCTACCACCTGCAACAGGATCGCTTGAACCTACTCCTACTAATGGGGCAACACTGGTTAACGGAGTAAGTATTTTTTTGACTATATTTCTCTTTTCTTCTTCTCCATCAGGATTTGACAATTTCAATATAGCAAACCTTATTGTATCACTTCTTTCAACAGCTGCTTGCCATAAAATTCTTAAATCACCAAGAATAACCGGTTCTTCTTCTTCAAGTTCAGCTTTTATTTCATCAGCTATTCTTTTGATATCAAGATCACTGTATGTAAGCGTTTTCTTGGGGGTCAACTTTTCAGGTTTCTTTTCAACCTTGTTTGCCGGCTGATCTGGCTTAATATCAGCTTTATTTTCAACCTGAACAGGAATATCGGCTGGATCCTTCACTATATTCTCAGCAGTTGCAGGCTTCTCGTTGTCTATGTTTTTTTTATCCTGATTTTCATCATCTGCTTTCTTAGCCGGTTTATTTTCTTCTTTAGCAACAGTTTCAGTAACTTGCTCTTCTTGAGCAGGTGCTATTAATTTATTTTCAGCATTTTCCTGTAGTTTTTTTTCTGTTTTATCATCTTTAAGCCAAAAGAACAGGGGATTCTTTACCTTTTTATTGTTATCATTTAGTTTTTCAGCTTTGTCTTCTGCTTTTTTATCTGTAGAATTTTTTACATTAATTTTTTCTTTTAGTTTAGAGTCCGGTTGCTGAGATTCGAACTTTCCATCTATATTAACTTTTGGCATAAGAGGTTTTAGCTGTTTTTCATCAGTTACTTGTCCAAATACAGCTGGACAGGCAAAAATTATAATTATTAAGAGCGATAAAAGGCTTCTCATTTACCTGCCTCCTGAGAAACAGCTTCTTTTATCTGCTCTTGGACTTTTTTAGTGTCCACTTCAACAGCTGCAACTTTAGTTAAACTAAGATTTGATACAATTCCTTCTCCTGCAAGTCGTTCAAGCTCGATCCTTTTAAGCTTTATTTGCTGTTTAATCTTTAATTCACTCAGTAATTCTTTATCATACAAAGAAGATGCAGCAACTATAGCAATACTATTTCCAGATTGCAATGCTTGTGAATAGTTTTTATTTTGAAGCATTAAATTCTGTCTACATACTTTTAAAGCCTCAAGCGAGCTTTTGTATTCATAATAATTATTTATAATCTTATCTTGAAGCTCTGCTACAAGCTTTGCGAGCTGGATAAGCTCGGAATCAGTTAAAGGCATGACCTTTGGCGCGGTTTTATTCTGGATAACTCTGTTTGCAAGACTACCGCCAGCCATGGAAGCCGTACTCGTCAAAGTATCAAAACCGAACAGATTTGGTAAAATTGCCACACCACTTATTAAAGCTGAAACTGATTTTGCCATTATAGAAGAATGGATTCTTCTTTGATCAGCTGGCATGGCTAATTTTTTCAGAGCAAACTTAATTACAGTATTGCGCTCTACGGTTGATTCCCATAATAACCTGATATCATCAACATCCATCTCTTTTTGTTTCTGAAAAGTATACTGCATTTTATCCTCTTCAGACTCAAATAGTTGGCTATCAATTTTCTCTACAGGCTTTTTAACTTTTAATTCAGGTTTTTCTTCATTATTTACATTTAGGATTATCCCTGAATCAACATCTTGATCCGTAGTCTCCTCAGTTAAACCTGTAACAGACTGCATTGATGGCACAGGGGCAAGGCTTTTTTCCTCAGCATAAGCGCCCTGATTATGCATAATCAGGAAAATAGATAAAACAATCAAATTTATTCTAATTGTGTTATTCTTTGCGCCCATCTCTATTACCAAAACCCATAGTTCATAATTAATAACTTTTAATGCAAGTAACCTCGCTATTACTAAGTTATATCACATATAAAGCTAATAGTACTAGGATTAAAAATTCTCAATTATAAATATTCACATATCCTAACCTAACAGGATATGGACACATAAATGATTTATTCTCTATCACCTAATGATAATGAGTTTAAAAGTTATAATAATCCTAAAATTCTTGCAGCAAAGTGAACAGCATTAAGCATGCCAGGCTTTCCAACGGCCATACAGGCAACAGGCACACCTTTTGGCATCTGAACCATAGATAATAATGCATCAACTCCATGAAGTGGTCCTACATCGTTTGGAACACCTATTACAGGAACTTTAACCCTTGCAGCAACAATTCCAGGTAAGGCTGCTGCAAGTCCTGCTACTGCAATAATTATTTTAGTCTGGCCATTTTTCTCTATTTTGTCTAAATATTCAAGAAGTTCTTCCAGATTTCTGTGGGCAGAATAAATCTCAAACTCCACGTCAATATTTAAGTTTTTTGCCAGCTCCAATGCCGGTTCAACAAATTCTCTGTCGCTCTCAGAACCTGCTATTATTACTAATTTCTTCATTATTTTTCACTCCTCACTAATTCCTAATTAATTCTGAATATAAAACTCTTTAACCAAATATTTCCCTAACTATTACAGGAGGGGATAAGTTTTTGTAGGAGCCTATGAAATGCGAAGGCAGCAGTGACTCGGTCACATATTTAAGTCCTCGATCATTCC
>DNSU01000216.1:0-1194 GCA_003499585.1 Cyanobacteria bacterium UBA9579
GTTGGAGCTGCTGCGTTTGGATCAGCTACTTTGTTAGCAGTAGGAGCTGCTGCTGCGTTATTAGCATTATTTCCACCACCTGCTTTATTTCCTGCTTCTAGTTTTTGTAGGGCTTCGTTATTATTAGTTGCAACATTTTCATTCTTGGCGTTTGCAGTTGCTGCTGTATCTGCAGTTGGAGCAACAGCAAATTTAGCCGCTTTTAGATCATTGGCAAATTCTTTAAGATAAGTATTGGTATTAAAGTCTGCTGCTTCTAAAGTTCCATTACCATTAGAATCCCAAATTCTGGTGGTTTTACCATTTTTATCTGTAATTTCCAGATACTTGGTTTTTTGTCCGGCTAAAGTTGTATCAGCTTCGTTAACATGATCACTTTCTACAACTGTAGCTTGATATCCTGATGAATTTAACTTTTGAGCTATTGATTCAAATTGTTTTTCATCATTATTAGTCGATTCAGCTGCTTGTTCTAATATAGTCTTTGCCCCTGCATCTAAACCTTTGAGTGCTGTAACGTTATCTTGCTGGGCTTTTTGTTCAAAAGCTGATGCTCCTTCTTCTGCGGCTACTGCTGTATTGGTAGCAGGTGCGGCTGTTTGATCAGCATTTGTTGCATTAACTGCATTTGTATTTGTAGCAGCTAATGCAGGTTTGGCTTGTTGTGCAAAGATTGAACTTATATCTCCTCCTAATTGAACTAAAGACTTATCAGATGATTGAGCTAAGTTTTGCAACTGGTTTGATATTTGAACTTTTGCTTCTTTTGTTTGTGCTGACTTCAACTGGATCATCAATTGAGAAATTTGAGACTTTAATTGCGCTTCTTCTTTTATCTGGTTTAATCTATCAAATGGGTTTGTTCCTAATTGGTTGATCATTCTGTACTCCTCTCTCCTTTTTTCTGTTAATGCATTACTTATAAAAGCAAAACGCCTTGTTTTTTTTCTATCAAACAAGGCGTTTTATTATAATTAACTGCTGTTCATCATTTTATTATTCATTGTTTATACCTTCTTTTAAAATTTATTCTTGAATCTAACATTTTTGGTTTCCTTCTTTAATAAAATTTTTATATTAATTTATGATATATAAATAAAGTATACAAAATATATTTAATTGATGTCTTTTCACATGGTTCTTTACAAAAATTAATGAGATTCTAAATAGTCAAAATCTTTCATGGAAAACGTT
>DNSU01000216.1:1270-4251 GCA_003499585.1 Cyanobacteria bacterium UBA9579
TCATGGAAAACGTTTTCCATGAAAGATTTTGTTTTGGATTTTATAACATTTCTATTTTAATAAAGTCTATTTATAGCTAAATTAATTAAGTCTTTATTTATATCACTAAAAATTTCAACATTAGCAATATTTGTTGGCAATACAAACCTGATCTTTTTGGATTGAACCTTTTTATCAACCAGCATTGCTTCCATTAACTCATCGGGTTTGAAACTTTGAGGAATTTTATAATCCAAACCGTATAAATCAATCAAATTTAGCGCTGAATTAAGATAATCTTCTGATACCAGACCTTTATCACGAGCGATATAAAAAGCACCTTTCATTCCAATAGCAACACCCTGGCCGTGAGTAAAATTATTATAATTTGCACATTTCTCAATGGCATGCCCTATTGTATGACCAAAGTTTAATATGGCTCGTAATCCGGCTTCTTTTTCATCCTGATTAACAACAGCGGCTTTAAGTTTACAGCAGTATTTTATTAATTTTTGGATAATATCAGATTTTAAAGAGAAAATTTCGTCTTTATTTGCTTGTAAATATTCTATTAAGCCTAATTTTTCTTCTTTTAAATTACAACTTTCTTCAATAAAGCCGTATTTTAAGACTTCAGCAAGTCCGACTTTTAATTCTTCGACCGGTAAAGCCTGAAGGGTTTTAATGTCTGTAAAAACCAGTTTAGGCTGATAAAAAACTCCTATCAGGTTTTTGCCCAATTCATGATTTATTGCGACTTTTCCTCCGACTGATGAGTCAACCTGAGCCAGTAATGTTGTTGGTACCTGGATAAAGTCAATTCCTCTTAAATAAGTAGCAGCTGCAAATCCTGCAATATCTCCTATTACTCCCCCACCTAAAGCTAATATTGCATCTTTTCTTTCTAACCTACATTCAATAGCTTTTGACCATATTAATTCTAGCGATTTATTATCTTTATATTTCTCTCCATCTTTAAGGATGAAAAATTCGGTTTCCAAATTCTCTTTTTCGAGAGAGTTTTTCACCCTTTTCCCAAATAAGGGAAATATGGTTTCATTAGTTATTATCAGAATTTTACTTGCTTTTGAATAGGCTTTTACCTGTTCTCCAATGTTATCAAGAATATTTTCCCCGATAATGATTGGATAACTTCTTGATTCTTCAGCAGGAATTTCAACTTTTACAATTTCATTCATTATTATCTCTGTATTTTTCTATAATCTCACTAACTATTCGGTCAATTTGCTTATTTTCAGTATTAATTATGAAGTCTGCCTGATTATAGAACTCTTCTCTTTTTTCTAATAGCTTCTCTAAAGTTGATAATGGATCATTATTCTTTAAAAGAGGCCTGTTATTTTCATTTTTGATTCTTTCAAAAAGCGTTTTTGCAGAAGCTTTTAAATAAAACAATGCTCCATTATCTTTTAGGTTTTTGAGATTATCTGGATTTATTAGTGTACCTCCTCCAGTTGAGATGACTTGGTCTGAATTCGGGCTGACTCGTTTAATTATTTTTGCTTCTAATTCCCTGAAATAAGCTTCTCCATATTGTGCAAATATTTCGTTAATATTTATTTGGGCATCTTCTTCTATTAATTTATCTGTATCAACAAAAATTTTACCCAGCTTTTGAGCAATTAAGCTTCCGACTGTGCTTTTTCCTGATCCCATTAACCCTGTTAATACAATGTTTTTTGCCATATTTCTCTATAATTTATCTGTTTTGATATATATTACAGTAATTTTCGTAATTTGCTTTTATTTCAGCAAGGCTATCCCCGCCAAATTTTTCCAGGAAAGCTTTTACTAAAACGATATTAAGCATTGCCTCACCTACTATTCCAGCAGCAGGAACGGCGCAGACATCAGATCTTTCATAGTGAGCTACGTGCTCTTTTCCGTTTTCCAGATTTATGGATTTAAGAGGCTTTTTAAGAGTAGGAATAGGTTTCATAGCTGCCCTGACAATTATTGGACTACCATTACTTACTCCTCCTTCAATTCCACCTGAGTGATTAGTTTTTCTTTGATATTCTTTTGAGTTTGAATCTTTAGGATATATTTCATCATGGAGTTTTGATCCCGGTATTTGAGCAGAAGCCTTGCCAAGTCCAATATTTACAGATTTAATAGCAGGGATACTCATTATTGCCTGAGCTATTAAACCGTCTAATCTTCTATCCCAATGAACAAAACTGCCAAGACCAACGGGGACATTTAGAGCAATAACCTCAAAAATACCGCCCAAGCTATCTCCGGCTTCTTTTGCATCATCTATAGCTTTTTTCATAGCTAAAGATGCTGCATAATCCGCGCATCTGACTTCAGATTTTTCGGCAAATTCTTTAGTTATAGTATAGTTATCGGAATACGACTCGGAGTTTACCCCTATAGAGCCAATTCTTAGTATATGACTGAATGTCTCAATATTAAAATTCTTTAGAATAGCAGAAGCAAATGCACCAACAGCAACTCTCATAGCTGTTTCTCTGGCACTTGATCTTTCAAGAACATCCCTGATATCTTGATGGTTATATTTTAAAGCACCCGGAAGATCAGCATGTCCCGGCCTTACGTGTGTGATTTTCTTTTGCTGAATTAAATCGACATTCATTGGAATAGACTCAATAGGTTGAGTTGCCATTGGCACCTGCCAGTTTTCCCAGTCTTTATTTTCAATAACAAGACAAACAGGAGCACCTGTAGTGATACCATGCCGTACACCTGAATTTATAATAACATTATCCTGTTCGATTTTCATACGGTCGCCTCGGCCGTATCCTTGCTGTCTTCTATGTAATTGTTCGTTTATATATTCTGCTTTTAATTCAAATCCAGCAGGAACCCCTTCTATAATAGTTGTAAGGCACGTGCCGTGAGACTCACCGGATGTTAAAAATCTAAAAGTCATATTTTGTTTTATCCGTCCGTTTTAACCTAGCCATTATTATTATATATTAAAAGGTATTTTTTTAATATCAGCAGGAAAAAGGTGC
>DNSU01000216.1:4351-5449 GCA_003499585.1 Cyanobacteria bacterium UBA9579
GCAGAATTCTGCACCCTACAATCTGAATTGCTTTAGGCTAAGTCTTCGCAACTCTATTTGTACTTATTATCCGAACGTAAAAGCAAAAACCTCAATTCCAGCATCAAAGAAAATGATTTTACATGTGTGAACTTCATAGTAATTATGGGTATTTATCAGGTTATATAGCTTGTATTCCTGAATGTTTAAATATCCGTTTTCGTCAATATCGTCACCCTTGTTACCAATTTGCAACTTTTCTCCATCAATAAGAACCAATGCCTTAACCGGGTGATTTGATCCCATAACAAGGTTTATTTTATTAGCGGAATATCTGTAAGCAATCTTTCCTTCAGGTTTTTCCAGCGTTGATTTATCAATATCAACTTTCCACATTCCTTCAAAATACACCCTATTTTTCTTAATTTCAGGAGGGATCGAATAATATTGAGGAGTATTATGTTTTAATTCTTCAGGGCTTGCAAACCCAACCATTCTCCCATAACCAAGATAAGTCTCAGATGAGCCTATTTTGGTGAAATCCACAGGAACTTTAATAGGAATCATAGGCTCTTCGATCCTTACACCCTTTTCCTCAAGGAGCTTCCTTATCATTTGTTCTGTTTTTTCATACTCTCCTTCACCAAAATGAGTATATCTGAGTTTTCCTATAGCATCATGCAGGTAATGAGCAGGCCAATATCTGTTGTCATATACAGTCCACAATCTATGATTATTGTCTAGCACTACAGGATAAGGAATATCATAATTCTTAATAGCATTTTCGACATTTAAGGAGTCTTTTTCAAAGCCAAATTCAGGAGCATGAATTCCTACTATCTCAAAACCATACTTGTTATAAGTGTCATACCAGTATTTTAAGAATGGAATCATTCTTATACAGTTGATACAGGAATAAGTCCAAAAGTCGATAAGAACGACTTTTCCAATTAAATCAATCATTTTTAGCGGTTTTTCTACATTAAACCAGGTTAAACCCGGAGGAAATTCATGCATAATTAAAATGCCTTTGTTAGTAAGTTATATCTAGTAGATTGATTCATTGATTTTCTTTTTATAAGTAATTAATTTGATGCTGGTGCGCAATGCGCACCCTAC
>DNSU01000216.1:5528-14619 GCA_003499585.1 Cyanobacteria bacterium UBA9579
CCTACAAGTATAATTTTGGATCGCCACGGGCTAAAGCCCTCGTGATGACAATGGTACGTAAAAAATTTTTGTTTTTTCCTTATATCTAGATTCAAGTATTATTTCAGATTAAAGGACTAATGTGACTTAGCCATTTAGTTATTGTAATAGCACAATTAAACTAAAGTGCTAACAGATAATTTATTATTTTGGGGCTCGAAAAATTCTTCAGATAATTTAAACTTTATCCTATAAGGTAATAAGAGGGAGGATTTAAAAATGAGTATAGATTTAAAAAGAAAAGGAAACTATGAAGCTTTTGAAACCACTCACCAACATAAAATCCTGGTTTTGGATAACAGTGATTATTATGCATGGGTAGATACCTCTTTGGGAAATCTTTTAGTAAAAAGCGATCCTGAACATCAGAAAGCAAAAACTTTAAATCAGGGAGAATATATTCTTATAACTCCTCAAGATGAACCTGATATGAAAAATAATGTTGATCATCTGGAACTTAGAGAAAATGGTAAATATCATACTTATATCTTGCCCAATGGTTTGCCTACAGAAGAAGACAAAGAAAAGAAAATTGTACATACTGATGAATACTTGAGTCAGGAAAAAGTAAAAAATATAACCGAATAAATAATATCAAGATATATCTTCCGGAGAACGCACTATCATAAAGTATAAAAATATAAATGCTGGATATAACTGGACAAATAATCTGTTTATAGAAGTCTTGATATGCCAGTTAAGGTCATAAGGCGTAATGATATAAATAAAGAAATAACCCGTTAATATCAAAAACATTATAACAAATGCTAAAAGTATACTGGATTTAGTCTCAATACTTATTTTTGTCCCCATTAAAAATGGATATATCAATAGTAAAATTGGAGCAATAAACCCACCCATAGAACAAATAGCACCAATGAACGCGCTTAATGTCACAAAATATCTTGAGAAATCTGTTAATTTCATGATAATTTGTTCCGGATTCTGGAATAAAAATATGTCGCTTGGGGGAGCAAACTGTATTTTAAAGTAGACAATTACTGCCAATACAGGCAAAATACCGGATATAAAGAATAACAGCTGTTTTATGGATGTTTTCCAGCCTTTTTTTAAAAGAGTTACAACAAAATAAGCAATAACAGTTGAAAAAATAAACAACAACCCTTCATTTTTCATCCACCCGGCAAATCCAGCCATAATGCCGGCTAAAATCAGCAATTTATAGTTGTTTTTATTTAAACTCAGTAAAACTATTGTTGCCAATATAAAAAAGCCTATTGGCACGTCTGCGCATTGTGATGCCCCGTATTTAATAAAAAGAGGAATACCTAATAAAAGCGATGCAGCTAAAAAACCCTGTCCTTTACCTCGAAAAATTGAAATAGAAGAAAATAATAATGCAACCGTAGCAAAAGTAAAAAAGAAAGCTATTATCACCGGTATAATTACTGATTCATGTCCTATATAATTCCAGAATTTGGCAATTATTCCCGGTAAAAGCAAGGGATAATCAGGGTGGAACCAGAGCATATCATTAGTAAAACCATCCATCCAATACTTATTACTAAATAAAAATTTTGCATGTGCATTCCAGATTGTAAAAGCATCTCTTTCTCCATGCGGAAACTGTAATGATATCTGGATAAAAAAGGTTGTTGAAAGAGAAAGCATAATCCAAAAACCTGCCTGGAAAATTTTATGACAGAAAGATTTATCTGCATTAGAGATTGGTAAAATTTCAGAATTATCAGCAGGATCTCGTTTTTTAAACAAATAAAATAAAAATATAACTAAAAATATCTCTGCAATCACATGCCATTTAAAGGATAGACCTGTTATCTTCCAAAAGAAAAACAAACAGGAAGAACCCCCAAAACCTAGTCCGACAGCTAAAGAAAGCTTGAGTAAAAAATTAGAAAATATTGTTTTTTGCTCAGGCCAAAGAAGCAAAACCAGCAAAAAGCCTGTTAATACAGATATTAAAATTGATAAAATACATAAAAGCATTAGCTATCAACTCTCTTAAACAAGATTATTCCATCACCAAAGTCCTTAACTAACTTATATTTTTTATAAATTTCAGGCTTAATCGGATAGTAAAATTTGCTTATCACATATTCCTGATCAGCAGAATTAAGTACTATTAATGGTGCAAGCAGATATTGTGCTATAAAATAATCTGAATCTTTATTAAAAGCCCTTATCTTATCATCAGTAATATAGCCTATTGAACCATAAGGGGGTAGCGCCTTTTTTACAGCACTAAACTGCTGTTCATATTTGCTGAATTCATTTTTATCAGGATAATCAGGATAAAGCCTTATCTCGTTTTTTAATAATTTAAAATTGAATAAAAAAAACTGAATACCTGATAATAGTACAGCTAATATTATCGTAAAAAGTCCTAATTTTACTTTTGTTTTATGCTTCATCGCTATTCCATTTATAAAAAGCCCCGAATTACCAGAGCTTTTTTATATTATTCTGCATCAAGAAAATCAGCTACTTTTTTTAAGCTGGTATCAAGTTCAGCCATTCGCTTTTCTAAATTCGATATTTTTTTAAGAACTAAACCTGTTCCCTTACCGCTTTCATTAGCTGCTGTTACCTGTCCTGCGATAAATTCAAGAATCTGCTTTACTTCCTGATCATCATTATTTAAAGATAGCTTTGTTTCAAGCTTGTTAAGCTTTTCTTCAATATTTTCGAGATTCGATTCAAGTGTATTAAACTTGCTACTTATTTTCTTAAGTTCAACATTAATATTATCTTTTATATGGGTTAAACTTGCTTCAATATTTTCTTCCAGCTTTTCAACAGGATAAGCTTCTTTTTGTGACTTTAATTTGTCAGAAATAGAACTATTTAACAACTGAATATCCTGTTTAATCTTATTTTCAAAACCTGTAAATGATTGAGTTATAGTAAATAACTCCTGAGAAATACCTGAAATGTTAGTATTAATGTTATCAAAATCATATTCCTGTCTCTTTCTAATAACATTTAAAGATGCTTTAATCTCATCTCTGGTTTCAGAAAGATTATTTTCTATTCTTGTGGATATACCCCCAAGGTTAGTAGAATTTTTATCAAGATTTTCTTTTAATATAATTAACTCAGTCAAAACTTTCTTAATTTCATTATTTTTTTTGATTTCTTGAACATTACTGCTGGTTTCAGTAAGTAGTTCTTGTGCGCTATCAATCCATCCTGCAATTTGCACCAATGCATCCTTAATAACTTCTGTATTGGAGCCTGTTTCGGAGGATGAATCATTTAGCTTATAAAGTTCTAAAGCTAGATCACTTATCTTTTTAACAAGTGAATCTGCTGAATCAGTAACGGAAAAATGCAGGTTTGATAAACTATTCTGGATACTTTCCTGACTAGTAACATTCTCCTGTAAAACTTTTTCCTGTTTATCCCTAAATTCAATAATATCTGATCTTAAAAAGTTTAAATCAGCTTCAATCATTGAGGTTAATTTATCAGTGAGTCCGGTATTGTTCTCATTAATACAATTTTGTATTTTCTGAGATTCAATATCCAGATTACCGCTAATTTTATCAAGCTTATTTACTAATCTATCATTCACATCACTTAAGCTTGTATTAATGTCTGTGGTTTTTTTCAGAACATTAGTAATTACTATGTTTGTATCTTCTGATATATCGAAGAAGCGTTTTACTGTATTCTGGAATTTATCAATGCTTTCCTCATTAATCAGAACCTGATCATTTAATTTATCGATAGTTAAACCTGCGCTGGTCCAAATATCATTAAATCGTTCTGCTACAACTGCTAATTCATCTTTATATTCTTTTCCATTATTTTGCTGGAAAGTAAAATACTCTTTAAGATCAAGGGTTTTCTCATTAAGATGCATTAATTCTTCATTTATAGGCTTGATTAAGCTTGATATTGAAATGTTTAGTTTATCCTGAAATATATAAAAATCATCCTGAACTTTAGTTAACTTTGGTTCAAAATTATTCTTTGTTAGGGATTCTAATTCACCAATTCTTGATTGAATTTGCTCTAAACCATTAATAAGAGGTTTTGTATCATCCTTAAGGAATAAATCATTTACTGAATTTCTTAATTCCTCAATATCTCCCTTTACGCTTAAAGAGTTTACAGTATGTTCGAGCTCAGGAAGTTTTGAAGCTACAAAAGATAATGCGCTGCTTAAATCATTAATTCCTTGTTGAACAGAGGAAACTTCATTTTTTACATCTTCGAATTTATCAGCGATATTACTTGTAGTATTATTTAGTTCATTTTTTAGTTCTTGACTATATGTTTCATTAATATTTTCTTTTAACTGATTTATTGAGAATATTATATGCTCTTGTAATTCACCAAATTTACAATTTACATTATTTAGCTCATCCTTAATCTGCTCAACATCCTGAGCATTAGATATTTCCGCTAATTTTTCATATAATCCATTAATTTTTTCTGATACTACGTTTACATCATTTTTAATTAAATCAACATTATCAGCATGTTGATTGTTTTCAACTAGTTTAGATAGCTGCTCTCCAATATTTGACAGATCATGTTTTATTCCATCTGTAGATGTATGATTAAATAATTCATTTAAGCTTTCTTTAATACTATTTATTGACGGATCAAGGTGATTTTGCAGCTCTGTAAATTTGGCACTTACAAATGTTATTTCGTCTTTAATATCTTCAACATCACTAACAGTAGAGGATGCCTTTACAATTTCAAGCAATCCATTGATTTTAACGGCTACTTGAGTCATGTCATCTTTAATTAAATTAATATTATCAAGAGAAGAGATCTTTTCTAAGTTTTCAGAGATGGTTTTAACTTTTAAATCTAATATTGATAATGCTGATAAAGTAGCGTTTATGTTAAGATCTAAGGAGTCTGTGGCAGATTTTATGTACTCCAGAGCCTGTTTATCACTTATATTACATACTATATTGTTAGTCTGCTGGCTATTTTTGTTAAGTTCAGCTATTTGATTATTAACGAAATTAATATTTTCCTGAATATTGGATAATTCTTTTGATAAATTACCTATTTCTGATCTAAAAGAGTTAAATTCCTGTTGTGAAGATTGATTCAATGATTTTTCTTGTAAAAGATCTGTTATTTGGCTTGTTAAGCTTTCTATAGATGTTACTTTAGAATCAAGAAGACTTTGTTTTTCTTCTAAATCAGCTTTTAGCTCACTTAAAAAAGCATCAATATATTCACTTGAACCAGCTTCAGCTACAATATCTAATTTAGATTCGATTCTATTTAAGATATCATTTCCATTAGTGGTTTTCTTACTATCAGTAAGAGTCTGTATCATTGTTGTTAAGTGTTCAATTTTATTTTTTGATTCTACTAAATGGTCTTCTAATCCACCCTTTATTTGATCAAACTCCATATTAGGCCAATCTCCATTTTAGTTTAATAATAATTTTTGCTAATTATTTCAAGTAAACTTTTAGTACATTCTAGCAGAATTTGGCACAGGTTGCTAAAAGAGAAGTTTAATATTTAGGCAGAAGGTCTACAAGTCACTATTAGAGAGATTTTTAGCATAAAATAAGATTTTGAAAATATTACAAAGTAGTTATAAAGTCCACCTGTAATGGCTGAAATTATCTATAAAGAATCAAGAACACTTCTTACTTCCTGAATATCCTGACGCATTAACCATTTAGGAGTATCAGGTTCTTCTGAATCATAACGCAGTAGGTAAGAAGGATGAAATATCGGCATAATTTTTGAATCAAAAGGTCCGTCAAACCAT
Organism: Cyanobacteria bacterium UBA9579; assembly: GCA_003499585.1. GTDB lineage: Bacteria > Cyanobacteriota > Vampirovibrionia > Gastranaerophilales > UBA9579 > UBA9579. The sequence goes on from DNSU01000216.1 coordinate 11,308, forward strand.
TGTCCTCTGATTTTTGATATTGGAGCTTTTGTATCAAGCATGGATTTAAAAGCTGTAGCCCCTGCCAATAAAATTAATCTTGGTCGAATAAGTTGAATCTGTGCATCAAGATAAACTCTACAGGCCGCTTTTTCACCATCAGTAGGAACTCTGTTTTCCGGGGGGCGGCATTTTACAGTGTTACAGATATATACATCTTTTTCTCTTGTAATATTCTGCGACTCCAGTATTTTATCAAGCAGCTTACCTGCCCTGCCAACAAACGGAATACCTGTCTCATCCTCATTTCTCCCCGGGGCTTCACCAATTATCATTAACTTTGCCTCAGGATTGCCATCTGAAAACACAACCTGTGTTCTTGATTTTGAAAGATCACACTTAATACAGGTTTTACAAACTTCTTTAACATCATTTAATGCTTTATGTCTTGTTTTACTATCTGTTTCAGAGTAATTAAACGCGCTTAATAATTCTGTTGACATGATAATTTTCCTTTATATTGCTATTATCTATAGATAAGCAAATAAGTTTTACTAAGATAATTCAATTTTATTACAAATATAGAATTGTTTTTTTCACTGTCCTTGATGTTTAGGATATGATAAAATCAAATCAGTACTTAAGCTCTGGATACTTATGAAAAACTATTATGATATTTTAGAAATCCATCCTGATTCTGGTCTGGAAGTAATAGAAGCAGCACATAAAGCTTTATTTAAGTTTTACAGTCCTAAAAATTACAGTGATCTGGAAGATAAAATTCAGGCAAAAAGAAGGCTAAGCCAGATAAAAGAAGCTTATAAAATACTCTCTAATCCTAAGAAAAAAGCAAAATATGATAAATATTTTAAAGAAACAGGCGGTCACGTAGAAATTCGTAAAAGTCCTATGGAAATTATTCTTACTTTCTTTGTATTAGCATTACTTATAGTAATTACAGGAAAGTTCATAGGAGATTTTTTCTTTAAATACTTTGCAAAAATAACAGTTAGCATAGGAAATTCACCAACATTGAGTGCAATTTTGCTATTGATGGTAATAGGAATCTCTATACATTTTATCTGGAAGAATTTTAGACAAAAGTAAGTATTTTAGCATTATCAATTTGTTGTACTAAAATAATTTTGGCTTAATCCACTAAATTAAGGAGTATCATATGAATATATTAAACGAACTTGAAAAAATATCTCAGTGGGCAGATATAATAAAACTTCCTTTTAAAATAGAGCAAGTGGAAGATAGAGTAAAAATTCTTGAAGAAAAACATGATCCATATAAATGTCCTGCTTGTCATAATGGAAAATTAAAACTTACACATGCCTATGAAACCATCAGGGAATGGCAATGTAATACTTGTAATGAAGAAATTAATCAGGAATATGATTATCAAGCAAAAGAATATTTACCAAGAATCCAACCTTAAATAACGATAGCAAAAACTGATCTATATAGATTAAATAACGACTTACGGATGCAGGAACGCTGAAAAAATCATTAGCACCACCTGTTTGAGCCTGACCAACGAGAAGGCGAGTTTGGTGCGTCATTTATTAATATAATAATATAAGTTCCTAGCAGCCGTAATAATCAGCGGGTTTTTCTTTTTTGGTTCGTTTTTTCTTTTTGTTGCGGTAAAAAGAAAAAATGAACATAAGAAAAAAAAGAGAATTTTGAATTGGTGCATAATTACAACATTGAATAGATCCCGGATCAAGTCCGGGATGACAATGCAGCGATATTGAGATTATTAGGCGAAGCCAAAGGATGATATATAACCTTTTATGATTTAAGATTATTCTTTCTTGCATAGTTTGCATATTGATGTGCCAGTCTTGTTGGCTCAGGCAGTCTGTATTTAGTCGTACAGGCTAAAACTATTTCTGTTGCCTTGTCAAGAGTTATTTTATTGCCTATAGATACATAGACAGGATTAACTTTATCCTTTGTACGAAGCACATTCCCAATAATTTTATTATGATAAATCAATGGAACATAACTTCCTTTCTTAGGTGGAAGCTCTTTTTCAGGTTTTCCTACTAATATTGATTTAGCACAACCTATAGTTATATGTCCTGTCAAAACACCAATATGACTTGCTATACCCAGTTTTCTAGGATGACTGATCCCATGTCCGTCAGCTATAATAATATCCGGCTTGGTTTTTACTTTTTCAAGCGCATTAATAATAACCGGTGCTTCTCTAAAAGCAAGCAACCCGGGGATATACGGAAAATCAGTTTCCTGAAAATGGTGAACCTGTTCAACAAGTTCAAGTTCGGGAAAAGACAAAATACAAACTGCAGCATAAAGGATTCCTTGCTGCATAAAAGCAGGCTGACTTACATCAACACCTGCTATATAATCTATTTTTTCGAACATATTCTGCTCAATAATTTTATCAGCAAGCTCTTTTTGTAGTTTTATAGCTTCTTTTGGTGAAATAATCAAACTTTAAAACTAGACTCCTTTACCAATTTCGGCTTCTTTAATTTGATTTTGAATTTCTCTTCTGATTTTTCTCATTTTCTTGATTACCCTGAATTTATGAATATTTTTTAATCTTTCTTCTTCATAATGCCCATAATCAGGCCTTGTAATGCCATGTTTTTCAAGCATATAAGCAATAAAGCTAAATCCGCTAAAACCAGCCTGTACTAGAGCTACACCGGTAAGTCCACCTAATAATAACCAGCGTTTGTTGAATCTTGATAGTAAGATGCTTGCCAGTGTTAAACTGCCTGCTGATAAAAATATGGCATTTCTTGTTTTTATTGTCCCCATACTACCTCCATATTATCTTGAGTAGTGCTCCTAAGACTTCAGTCGGTAACATAAGTTAAGTGGTAATATTAACCTTATCTTGTTGACATGGCAGGTTCAGAAACTTCTTCGAGAAATTTATATATTTTAAATGGTTCTTCATCGCTTCTTACAGCTAAATCTGCCTGCGCTATTATACCTGCAACTTTGTTATCATCATCAACTATAATAATACGTCTTATTTGATTATCTTCCATTAAGTTCATTGCAGATTCTACAGAATCATCAGGCCCACAGGTAACAGGGTCTGAAGTCATACAGTCTCTGGCTGACACATTGGACGGCGTAAGATCGTTTCCTACAACATACAGACAAATATCTCTGTCTGTAATTATTCCAACGAGTCTGCCTGTTTCGTGAGAATCTATAACAGGGACACTGCCGCAATTCATATCTTTCATAATATCAACAGCAACATTAACAATATCTTCCGGAGTGCAACACTCAGGATGATGCGTCATTACCTCACTGCATTTTCTCATGCCAATTTCT
>DNSU01000120.1:0-3012 GCA_003499585.1 Cyanobacteria bacterium UBA9579
GATAAGTTCCCAAATAAACCGAATAACAATTTGCCTGATTTGGTAAAAAAAGTAATATCACAATCAAATCACCTACACCATCCCGGATATATTGGACGCCAAGTATCAACACCTTTGCCAGCAGCAGCTTTATCTGAATTAATATCTTCTTTTCTAAACAATAGTAGTGTTGTTTTTGAAATGGGCCCTGTAAATACTGTTATGGAAAAAAGCATAATTAACTGGATGGCAAAATTAATCGGCTTTGACTCACATTCAGACGGCTTCCTAACTTCAGGCGGCACATTGGGAAACCTCACCGTACTTCTTGCAGCTAGACAGTCTAAAACAGGTTATGATATATGGAAAGAAGGAATAAAAGATTCTGAACCTATTTCATTTATGGTTTCAGAGCAGGCTCACTATAGTATAAAGCAAGCTATCCAAGTAATGGGTCTTGGAGAAAATGGTATTATCCGTGTTCCTGTGGATGAAAATCACTCCATGGATATAAACGCGCTTGAATCCAAATATCAAGAGGCACTAAACTCAGGAAGAAAAGTTATAGCAGTAGTAGGGAATGCTTGTACAACCAAAACAGGAAGCTATGATCCGCTTGATCGTATTGCTGATTTTTGTGAAAAGCATGATTTATGGTTCCATGTCGATGGAGCTCATGGAGCTTCTGCCTTAATTTCAAATAAATATAAACACTTGCTAAAGGGAATAGAAAGAGCTGACTCGATTATCTGGGATGCTCACAAAATGCTACTTATGCCAGCTTTAATAACGGCGGTTATTTTCAAAAAAAGCAGCCATTCTTATGAGGCATTTGGACAAAAAGCATCTTATATTTTCGAGAAAGAATGGTATAATCTGGCTCACAGAACCATGGAATGTACCAAGACAATGATGAGCCTTAAATTATATTTAAGCTTATCAACTTATGGTACAGATTATTTCTCAAGTTATGTCACTCAAATGTATGATACAGCCAATAAATTTGGAGAAATATTGGAAAAAGCTCCTGATTTTGAACTGGCAATAAAACCTCAAAGCAACATCATTTGCTTTAGATACACTCCTCAAGGAGCAAATGATGTTGAAGAATTACAAAAAAAGATAAGAAAAGGCATCCATGATAGAGAAGCTTTTTACTTAGCCAAGACAAGATTAAAAAATCAAACGTATCTACGCTGCATCATAATAAATCCAATGACTACAGAATACGATTTATTAAATTTACTTGATGCAATAAGGAATGTAGCTTAAAGCCGGTTAAAAATTGAAGAAAGAAAAATATAATGCAAAAAATTATAACTATTGACACACTACAAAAACACAAAGAAGAAGGAAGAAAAATCACTGCATTAACTGCTTATGATTATTCCACAGGAAAGTTCCTGGATGAAGCAGGGATAGACCTGATATTAGTAGGCGATTCACTGGCAATGGTGGCATTAGGGCACAAAACAACCCATGTCATTACTATGGATGAGATGATTCATCACACAAAAGCAGTGACAAGAGGGGTTGAAAAATCCTTAGTAGTAGCTGATATGCCTTTTATGAGCTATCAAACAGATGAAAATACTGCCATTAACAATGCAGGAAGATTTATCAAAGAAGCAAGTGCAAATGCAGTAAAGTTAGAAGGCAGCTCTGATCATATTATTAATGTCGTAAAACGCTGTACAGAAGCAGGTATTCCTGTAATGGGGCATCTTGGCTTTACCCCTCAATATTTGCACACACTAAGCGGTTATAGAATACAGGGAAAAAGCCTCGAAGCTACTAAAATAATCCTTGAACAGGCCAAAAAGCTGGAAGAAGCCGGAGCTTTTGCAGTAGTTTTAGAGATGGTTCCAGAAGAATCAGCAAAGTTAATCACTAATAATCTAAGAATACCAACTATAGGAATAGGTGCAGGAAGATACTGTTCAGGCCAAATACTAGTAACGGATGATATCCTTGGTAAATACAGTGATTTCACGCCAAAATTTGCAAGAAAATACCTTGATTTAGCCTCATTACTTAAACAAGCTTTTACAGAATATAAAAAAGACGTGATTTCAGGAAATTTTCCTGCCGAATCTGAAATATTTAACCTGAGCCAAGAAGAGAAAGAACGATTAAAAGATGCTTAAATATAATGATCATAAGCTGGAAATTATATCAACTATTGCAGAAACCAGAAAAACAATTCAGGACTGGAAAAAGCAAGGCTTAACTGTTGGTTTTGTGCCAACCATGGGAGCTCTTCATATAGGGCATGAAAGCCTGATCAAAAAAGCCCGACAAGAATGCGATAAAGTTATTGTCAGTATCTTTGTAAATCCTATTCAATTTGGACCGAATGAAGATTATAACCGCTACCCAAGACAACTGGATAGCGATACTAAAATCTGCATAAATAATAAAGCTGATCTAATCTTTGCCCCAACTGTAGAGGAAATGTATCCCGAAAAAGAACATCTTACAAAAGTCTGCCCACCTGAATTTTTCCAAAATAAACTATGCGGAAATTCAAGACCAGGACACTTTGATGGTGTCGCAACGGTAGTATTAAAGTTATTCAATATTATTCAACCTGATAAAGCCTATTTCGGCCAAAAGGATGCCCAGCAGCTGATTATAATCAAAAAAACATGCCGTGATCTTAGTTTACCTGTAGAAATAGTTAGCTGTCCTATTATTAGAGACCCTGACGGAGTGGCATGCAGCTCCAGAAATGCTTACTTATCAGCTGAATCAAGACAAAAAGCCTTATCATTATACAAAACTCTCAAAAAAACCGAAGAACTATACCTCAACGGCATAAGCTCAAAAAATGAGATTTTCAACACAGCCAAAAAATGCCTGGAATCAGGTATAAAACTAGAATATTTAGAAGCAAACAATCTAGACACCCTAGAACCTGTAGATAAAATCAAACCCAACACCCTCCTTGCCATAGCAGCAAGAGTTAATGAAATCAGATTAATAGATAATATTATAATAGAGTAAATGTCATTCTGAACGAAGTGAAGAATC
>DNSU01000120.1:3076-3591 GCA_003499585.1 Cyanobacteria bacterium UBA9579
CTGAACGAAGTGAAGAATCTCTTTTTATTTTATGATTTAAAAATCTTATTCAAAAGAATCTTAGCCAAGTCTTTTTTTGCTGTTTTAGCTATTTCCTGCTGATTACCTGATTTATCTATCAGAGTTACAGCGTTATAATTACTTTCAAAACCAATTTCAGGATTAGAAATATCATTAGCCACTATAAAATCAAGATTTTTTTCCTGCATTTTCTTTTGAGCACTAGAAAGAAGATTTTCACTCTCTGCACAAAAGCCTACTACAAGCTGTCCTGATTTCTTGATAGTTGAAATTTCCTTTAAAATATCAGGATTTTTAACTAAATTTATAGTTAAAGTTTCACTATTATTTTTTTTGATCTTCTGCTCAGCTGTAGTTTCAGGCCTGTAATCAGCAACAGCCGCTACCATAACAAGAGCATACGAATCCCAAAATTCCTGTTTTACAGCTTCGAGCATATCAAGAGCTGACTTTACAAGGACTACTTTATAAGGTTTCTCAACTTTTATAGTAGA
>DNSU01000120.1:3647-9400 GCA_003499585.1 Cyanobacteria bacterium UBA9579
TTCTCAACTTTTATAGTAGAAACCAACCTAACTTCAGCTCCAAACTGATGAGCTGCATCGGCTATAGCTATGCCCATTTTGCCTGAGCTGTAGTTTCCCACATATCTGACAGGGTCAATATTTTCTTTTGTACCACCGGCAGTAACTACAATTTTCTTACCTGCCAAAAACTCCCCCTGCTCCAAGACCTCTACAGCTTTACTAAAGATTTGCTGAATATCAGCCATTCTTCCAATACCCTGATACCCGCAAGCAAGGTCTCCTTTTTCAGGGGGAACTATATAAAAACCTGCACTCTCAAGAGCTACAACGTTTTTTTGCAAAAACTGATTTTCCCACATATTGCAATTCATTGCAGGAGCGAGGATAACAGGTTTCCTAAATGCCACTATTAAAGATGTCAAAAGATTATCACAAATACCGTTAGCAATTTTCCCGATAGTATTAGCAGAAGCAGGTGCAATAATAAATAAATCAGAACTGTCAGCAAGACTAATATGCTCAGGCTGCCAGTTTTCCACCTGAAATTGTTCACAATAAACCTGATTTTTAGTTAAAGTCCTTAAAGTTGTTTCTGTGACAAATTCTCTTGCAGCAGGAGTAATAACAGCTTTTACCTCAGCCCCTGATTTAACCAACATCCTGATAAGCTCACAGGTCTTATAAGCAGCTATTCCACCAGTTATTCCAACAAGTATTTTTTTATTTGCTAATACCATTCTGTAATCTCTTATTTAGTCTAACCAATGGTAAATATATCATGAATACATTTTGAAATAATATATAAAAAGAGAGTCTGGCTTTAAAACCCAGACTCTCTTTTACTTGTATTTTTTATTCCAGATCAAGATTTAATGGTAAAGTAACCACATCAGTGTCCGTATCATCAGGACTTAATGGCAAACTAACCACATTAATATCCTCATCATCTTCATCAGGCAGTACAATTTTATTTACTGCAACAACTGAATCATTTTCTACCAGTGTCTGAGTGCGAACACCTGTTGCAGGTCTACCCTGCTTTGAAATCTGGCTTACTTTCTGTCTTGTGACTATTCCGTTAGATGTAACGATCATTATTTCGTCGTTTTCATCAACGATAGTAATTGTTGTCACTCTACTGGTATGTTTTTTGAATTTAGTTGCAATAAGACCAATTCCACCTCTGTTCTGAGGTCTGAATTCAGAGATAGAAGTTCTCTTACCGTAACCATCAGTTGTAACCACCAATAAATCAGCTGTACGATTCTTAGGTACTATATCACAGCCAACTATAGAATCATCTGATCTAAGTTTTATAGCGGTAACACCTCTGGCACTTCTGCCAAGCGGTCTTAAATCAGAAGCCGCAAATCTTATTGCCATACCAAGAGCAGTTCCTATTATAATTTCATCTTTATTTTCAGCATGATTTACCCAACCAAGAGTATCGCCTTCATTGAGACCAATAGCTATAATTCCATTCTTTCTAATAGAACTAAAGCTACTGAGAGTGATTTTCTTAATAAATCCTTTTTTTGTAAGCATAATCAGGAATTGATTTTCTGAAAAATCACTAACAGGAATTACAGCAGTAATAGACTCATCCTGCTCAATAGGAAGGAGATTTAAAATTGGTAAACCTCTTGCAGTTCTTCCACCTTCAGGGAAGTCATATACATTCAAGCTATATACAGTTCCTTTATTACTGAAGAAGAGAACCTTATCATGCATCATGGCAGTAAAGAAATGAGCAACATCATCATTCTCTCTTGTTTTCATACCGCCTTTGCCTCTTGTGGCTCTATTTTGCCTTTCAAATGAGTCAAGAGCGATACGTTTAATATAGCCATTTCTTGTGATAAATATAGCCATATGAATATTTGGTGTTAGATCTTCGATACTGAGTTCATCTTGATGAGGAACAATTACGGTTCTTCTCTCATCACCATATTTTTCTTTATCTTCATTAAGTTCTTTCTTAATTATCGCAAGAACTTTCTTTCTATCAGCAAGAATTGTCTGCAATTCAGCAATTTTTATCTTTAACTGCTGATGCTCAGCATTGATTTTTTCCTGCTCTAAACCGGTTAATCTTCTTAACTGCATTTCAAGAATTGCGTTAGTCTGATCAATATCAAGACCAAACTTGCTTATTAATGCACTTCTAGCTGCTTCAGTTGATGGAGATGTTTTCACAATTTCAATAACTTCATCAAGATTACCAAGTGCAATAACTAAACCGGCTAATATATGAGCTCTTGCAGTAGCTTTTTTAAGATCAAATACAGTTCTTCTGGTAATAATTTCTACTCTGTGCTCTACAAACTCATTAAGGACTTCATATAAATTAAGAAGTCTTGGTTGCTTACCAACCAGAGCCAGCATATTAACACCAAAAGTTGACTGCATTGAAGTATACTTATAAAGATTATTTTTCACAACTTCAGGCTTAGCATCTCTTTTTAACTCAATTACGATGCGCATGCCATCTCTATCAGATTCATCTCTAAGATCGCTAATTCCTTCAAGTCTTTTTTCTCTAACAAGTTCAGCTATTTTTTCAATTAAACTTGCTTTATTTACCTGATAAGGAAGCTCTGTAACAATAATAGCGGTTCTATCGTGACGGCCCGGCCCTGCATCAACTTCTTCAAAAGCGCATACAGCTCTCATCACAACACTTCCACGGCCTGTTTCATATGCTGATTTTATTCCATTAGTACCCATAATTGTGGCGGCTGTAGGGAAATCAGGCCCTTTAACATACTGCATTAATTCTGGAATTGTGATTTCTGGATTATCAATTAGTGCAATGGTTCCATCAATAATCTCTGTAGCATTATGTGGAGGTATGTTTGTAGCCATACCAACCGCAATACCACTAGAACCATTCAATAAAAGCATGGGAAGTCTTACAGGAAGAACAACAGGTTCATCTAAACTTCCATCAAAGTTTGGGGCAAAATCTACAGTTTCAGAATCTATATCTGCAAGTATAGAGGTTGAAATAGAGGTCATTCTAGCCTCTGTATACCTCATTGCAGCTGCACTGTCACCGTCCACACTACCAAAGTTACCGTGTCCGTCTATTGTCCTGTAGCGGGTTGAAAAACTCTGTGCCATTCTGACTAAAGCATCATAAACAGCAGTATCGCCATGCGGGTGATATTTACCCAGAACTTCCCCGACTATACGTGCACATTTCTTGTATGGCTTATCCGGTGTCATGCCAAGTTCATTCATAGCGAACAAAATTCTTCTATGAACCGGCTTTAAACCATCACGCACATCCGGTAATGCTCTTCCTACAATAACGGACATCGCATAATCCATATAGGAACGCTTCATTTCTTCCCGAATATTAATAGGGATTATCTTACCATCCCCAAAAATTGCTTGTTGACTCAATTTTATTTCCTTTCAATTATGATAATTAGAAAGTTAAATTATCCGATTTTTCCTATACCATCTAATAATATCCTAACACAACCGCTCTTTTTTTCCAAATTATAAAGAAATCAGGGAGAATTCTCCCTGATTTCTTTATGTTTAATTTAAATTAAAGATTATTAAAAGATTGAAACAGTTTTAGATTCTATTCACCGAAGCCTGGAGAACGTAATGGTAAATTTCTATAACCAGGATTTGTTGAAACCGCTTCTTTTATTCTTGTATTTGTATAATTTGCTGCTTTAAACATATTTTCAAGCGTATTTAATCTACGTACCAGCGGGTATTCATTGGGGCTTAAAGCATTTAATTCAGGTTTTTTCTGTTTCATTTCAATCCATACATTTGCCTCATAACCCCAGCCATATGTTTCTTCTTCTATAGAAGAATATGGGTCCTGATGAACTGCTTCATGGCTTAGCAAACTTGCTAAAGCTTCCGGGGGAGCATTTCTATGTCTATTATTTATATAAATAAAAAGCTGATTTCCATCTTTCCAACCAAGCGCATCAAATGATGCATACGCTGGAGAAAGCTGTGCCAGATCTCTAAATAAAACTTTAATAGGTCTTTTAGTAAGATTTTCGCCCAATATAGCCTGTTGAGCCCATTGAGCTTTAGTTTCTGTCATACAATCAAGCGCCTGTACTAATGATGAATCACTGGTTACACTTGAATAGATACTACTTTGAAAGATTTGCGCCTGCGGAGTAGCTGCCATTAAAAAAGGCATGGCTAATCCCACAAAAAAAACTTTTACTCCTCGCATAAATTCGTCCTCTAACCCTTTAATTTCTTGCTAAATATAAATTTTTTAATAATACCCTGCACGATTTTTATTTATTTTATTATGACATATTAAAATTATACTTATCCAGCAAGAAAAAAAACATTTATTTAAATGAGATGAAAATTCATAAAATAAAGGCTGGATTAACCAGCCTTTATTTTAATATCTATCACGTCTTGATCTTCTTCCAAACCTTGATGCTTCCTGAGGTGCACTGCTTTTTTTTGTGTGCATTATATCTCTGTCGAATTTTTTTAATGTTATTTCAATTTTTTCGGGGTCTTTTATTCCTAACCCATTTTCTGCAGCCATTTTCTCATAGCATTTTTCGCAGAAATAACCCTTCATTTCAGAGCCTTTTTTCTCCTGGCTACAAATTCCACATTTTACAACTATTCTGTTAGTTGTATAAGTTAATAACTGACCACCTTTATAAATTTCGTCGACATCGTCAAAACTGATTCCTGTTTGTTCACTAATTTGTCTCAATGTAACAAGTTCAGAAGAAGATTCAACAAATTTAGAGATGGTTCTCATCTGTTCTTTTTCTATCTCAACACATCTATCACAGATGGTTCTCTTATTCTTCTTAAAAAGTGTCCCGCATCTTCTGCAATTAATTACATCTAATTTCAAAATTCCATACCTTTTAGTTAAATCAAACTTAGCCTATAATATTATAATTATATCGGATAATTCATTTTTTTCTTTAGTGTTTTAATAGTTTCATGTTAAGTAAAGTTAATTATAGCAAATGAGTAAAGATAAAATAATAACTACGAATAAGAAAGCCTACCATGACTACCATATCCTTGAGACTTATCAAGCAGGTATGGTGCTTACCGGTACTGAAATCAAATCCATCCGTGCAGGGAGGATTAATTTAAAGGATAGTTTTGCCAAAATAGAAAATAGAGAACTATGGCTCTATAAAGCTCATATCAGTCCTTACGATATGGGAAACCGCTATAACCATGAACCTGAAAGAAAGCGTAAATTACTTTTAACCAAAGCGGAAATCAGAAAATTAATCGGTAAAACCAAAGAATCAGGAAATGCTCTTATTCCTTTAAAGCTATATTTCTCTAACGGCTGGGCAAAAATTGAAGTCGGTATTGGTAAAGGCAAGAAGCTATATGATAAGAGAGAGACTCTTGCGAAAAAAGACCAAAAACGTGAAGTTGAAAGAGCATTAAAGGATAAGCATTAATCATATTATTTATTTTCAGAAAATTTATTCAATAAAAATTAAGGAATTTTTATTGAAATTTGCAACCCTTTTGCACCTGTTTTGCACCCTTTTTATTGGGTATTTTTAGACTATTGGCAAGGGAAATAGCGTTTTTGGTTTTAATTAAATTCTTGCAAAAACTGGTGGGTATTGGATTTTAGCCATATTATTTTGACATGGATTAGCTGAAAATATTCAAAACAAAAGGATTTTAGAAAGTGGCCACATAGGCTACAGGAATTATAAAATTATCAAGGTTCTAACTTTATCATTATAAAGTATTATTTCCCGTCCGTCTGG
>DNSU01000186.1:0-4018 GCA_003499585.1 Cyanobacteria bacterium UBA9579
TCAGCTGATATGTCTTGTTTCTCTAAAGCAGGCTGCCATGGGAAATCTTCAAAATCCTCGCACCATACGACTTTTATATCAGTTCTTGAGGTATCATAAGTAAACTCGAATTTTATTCTGCCATCAGTAGCTTTTTCCCATTCTTTGAACCCCTCAATCGCTGCATCTTTGTAAAATTTCTTGTAAGGCTTGATCTTCGTGTCGTCTATATACACATTAATAGGCATTTTTCCTATTATAGTTACTTTACCCATGCTCTGTTGCATTATTTCAGGGATATATGTGCCTTCATAAATATCACTGTAGCCAATATTTTGTGCTTGCTGGGCATATTCGGGCAGGACGGTTCTTTTTAATCTATCTACTCTTACAATTAAACCATCCCCATCATAAGTCTGGCCGAGTGTTTCCTGCTCAAGCTTTTTTATTCTTTCCAATAAAGGACTAGTGCTGTTAGTCTTTCCATAAATTTTATTCTCAATCTGTGTAACCATTCCCGGAATAGAAGTATCTGCTGATTCCTGATATTTTGGCACTATATTTGCTTTTCTTTTAATAACATCATCTATTTTGGACAGTCCATCTTTAGCCCTGTCTTTTTGTTCAGGTAAATTACTGTATTTCAAAGATGTTCCAAAATCAGCTTTTGCTTTTTCCATATCTCCTGTATAAAAATAGTCTGCACCTCTTGAAAAATACGCGTCAGCCAATACTTCTTTGGCAGGTTTATCATCAGATCTTAATGATAAAACTTTATTACAATATTTTATAGCTTCATCATACTGCTTATCGCTGGTTAAATTAAAAGCATGAGTTGTATAAGCTACCAGGGCATTATCCAGATAAACTTTTGTTTTTGTAGCCTTATAAGCTTCTTCATAATCCTGAGCAGCTTTTAAATACTTGCCATCACTATAAGCATCATGTGCGGACTTCGCATATTTATTGCCAAGCTGGATTTGTTGATTCCTGTTTTGAGGCGTTGCAGCGTAAGCTATCGGTACAAAAGAATTGAATAACAACAGGAAAGATAGAAATATAGCGACTGTTTTAGTATTCATAATATAATCCTGAACTTTATCTTCTTATATAATAATTTAGAATCAAAAAAATCCTCAAGTAAATTACCTGACTATTATAAAATATATTTATGAAAGAAGATAACTTTATAAATTTAATAAAAGATTTACTGCCTGAATCATCAAGCTATATTGGAGATGATACGGCATATATTGCTGAAAAAGATTTAATTTTAACGCAAGATACCTTAATAGAAGATGTTCATTTCAGGCAATCTACAATTAGTCCTTATGATCTTGGCATCAAATCTATAGCTGTTAATCTAAGTGACATTGCAGCTTCTGGAGGTATTCCTGCTTATGCGTTGATATCTCTTTCACTGCCACAAGATATTAATGAGGATTTTGTAGAAGAATTTTATAAGGGTGTCAGGCATATTTGCAATAAATATAGTACCCTGGTCGTTGGGGGAGACTTAACAAAAGCTGATAAAATCACTATTAGTATCACTATGATAGGGTTTGGCAATGGGGTGACTCCTGCTAAAAGGAGCAATGCAAAAGTTGGTGATATTGTTATCACCACAGGAGAGTCTGGCTCAAGTGCCGCAGGGTTATGGCTATTGGAAACACAGGTAAAAGATATTCCTGAAGAGATAGCTAATAAATTTATTACAGCTCATATTAATCCAATCCCTCGCTTGCAAGAAGGAAGAGATATCGTTTCTTTCTGTAAAAAACCTCCTGCTTTAATGGATACAAGCGATGGCCTTGCTGATGCACTTTATAAAATATGCCTGCAAAGTAATGTTAGTATGGAAATTGATTTTGGCAATATTCCAATAGATAAAGACCTCTCTGATATTGCACATATAGCCGAAATAAATCCTCTTAAATGGGTTTTTTACGGAGGGGAAGATTATCAGCTTATTGGAACAGTTTCTCAGGAATGTCTTGAAACGCTTAATTCTAAGCAGATATCTGTTATCGTGATAGGTAGAGTAATTGAATCAAATAACAATCCTTGCGCTTATGTTAAAGTAGATAATGATGTCATTACAATTAACTCAACCAGCATTGATAGTGAAGGATTTAAGCATTTTATGTAGATTATGCTTTATAATTCATGGAAGGTGATTTCCCTTCGTCGCTGATGCACCTTAAATTGACATGGTGCATAGGCTCCTCCAGAAAATCACCTTCCTTCTAAGCTCTATAATTATAAATAATAGAAATAACAAATTAGGTAAGAAAAATGAAAATATCGGCAATAATTCCCGCTGCGGGGTCTGGCTCCAGATTTGACGCAAACAAAAATAAACTCCTGAGAAACATCAACGGCATGCCTGTTATCGTTCACACATTGCAGGTAATTAGCTCTGTAGAAGCTATTAGTGAAATTACTATATGTACATCCGAAAATATAATTGATGAAATAAAAAGTTCAGTACTTAAATATAATATTTCTAAAGTAAAACAGGTCATTTTAGGCGGAGCCACAAGGCAGGAATCTGTATTTAAAGGACTAAAATCTCTTGATAATCCAGATTTTGTTGTAATTCATGATGGTGCAAGGCCGCTTGTAACAAAAGATATAATAGAAAACTCAATAAAAACTGCTGTTGAAAAAGGCCCTGCAATTGTGGCAGTTCCTACAAAGGACACTATAAAAAGAGTTGACAAGGAAACTAATCAAATTATAGCAACACTCAACAGAGAACAGTTATGGAATATTCAAACCCCTCAAGTATTTAAGTATAATGATATTCTGGAAGCTCATATAAGATTTGAAGAGCAGGACTTCACTGATGATTCTGCACTTATAGAAAAGTTAGGGATTCCTGCATTTACCGTAATGGGAAGTTATAAGAATATTAAAATTACTACTCAAGAAGACATTAAAATCGCTGAAGTGTTTATGAATGCTAAATGACAATTCTAAGATATTGAGATTCTTCGCATCATTCAGAATGACAGGAATATAATTAATACCTGAAATCTCTGACCGGGACGAAGTTTTTATCATCCAGAGATACAATTACATCCCTGTCTACTCTAGCATTTATCTGATATCCGGCAGGTATTTGGGCGTCATGGCCTGTCATTGTTAAAAATAGAAGGCTAAACGGAGGAAATGCCAGTATAGAAAGAATTCCGGTTAAAATCATTCTATCCTCGCCTTTTCTTATTACTGTTCCTGATAGAGGAACTCTCTTGTCGTCTACAGATTTGGTTGAATCAAGATAAACGGTCATTTTTCCTGCTTTTCCAACTTTACCCCTTGGGATTAATTCTGCTATAAAGCCCGTAGCTCTTGTCCCTTCTTTAATCAAAGTAGTATCAGCAAGCTTTATGTCTTCCATAACTATGAAATTTACATAATCACCTTCATTATTTATTTTGGTAGAAACCGTATCAACTAGCTTTAAACGAACTCGTGTACCGTTTTCAAGAATTACTTCTCTGGCAATACTAAGGGGACAAACAAATAAATTTATTAAAACTATTGTAAAAAACAAGCTAATTGCTCTTTTATGCATAATTATTAACTTTCTAATTGAAATATTCATCTGAAATAGGAGTTTGTAAATCAAAGGACACTTCATCATTAATTAGAATATTTTTAACTACTATTTCTTTAGCATTTTTATGCTTTTTAGGAATAAATATATATGTTGAATAAGTATCATTCTCGAATAAATGATGAGGTTTTAAAGTATGTTTTTTAATATTATCTCCTAGTTTTTCATTTGCAGATATAGAATAAGCCGACACTCCGCCAATTACAACAGGTGTAAAAACTAAAAATGTTATGATTGAAAGAGGAATGCCTAATAAAATAGCTCTTCTTACCGTATGTCTTTTTGTTTCTTCATATATAATTGCAGAACTTGGGATAAGATGCTTTTCTCCATATTCATTGATGTAATAGATATTCTTTGACAGTTGGATTTTATCTTCACTAGTATTTTTTACAGTTAGCCTGATAGGAATATATT
>DNSU01000186.1:4068-4901 GCA_003499585.1 Cyanobacteria bacterium UBA9579
TAGCCTGATAGGAATATATTTTTTAAGAACTTTTTTATCTACTTCACCCATAAGGCTTTGAGGATTAATTTTTTCTGCATAAACTGTAATCTTACTTGTATCAAAGGCAAAGCTAACTTGAGTAAAAGATAAATAGATAAGACAGGTCAATAAATAAAATACAAAAAAATTTTTTATTTTTAGCATAATAAATTTATACAACTTTCTTCCCCAGTAACGAACATAAACTATTATAGCCGGACAATAAAGTTATTCAATGTCTTTTAATGTTTAAGTTATAATATCGAAACTTAGGTAAAACAAAAGATAATTTCATGGCAACAATTTTAATTAAAAATGCAACAATAATAACTGTAAATCCCGATAAGAATATCCTGTATAACACTGATATCCTTATTGAAGATAATAAAATATCAAAAATTAGCGCTAATATTACAGATGTCGCTGATAAAATTATTGATGCAAAACATAAAATCATTCTTCCCGGGTTTGTGCAGACTCATGTTCACTTATGCCAGACTTTATTTCGGGGATTAGCTGAAAATAGAGAATTATTGTATTGGTTAAGAGAAAAAATCTGGCCATTTGAAGCTGCACATAATGAAGATTCTACTTACTATTCAGCCCTATTAGGAATAGGGGAGATGGTTTCTGGAGGAACTACCACCATTCTTGATATGGGGGGAGTAAATCATGCTGATAAAATATTTGAAGCCATTGCAAAATCAGGCATAAGGGCTTTTGCCGGTAAAGCTATGATGGATAACGGTATTGGTGTTCCTAAAGAAATTCTTGAAACAACTGAAAACTCAATTAATGACAGTATGGCCCTA
>DNSU01000186.1:5018-5429 GCA_003499585.1 Cyanobacteria bacterium UBA9579
AGAATAAACTATGCTTTTGCGCCAAGATTTATTCTTTCTTGCTCTGATAGCTTGTTTTATCAGGTAAAAGAGCTTTCTGATACATATAAAATTCCTGTTCATACGCATGCCTACGAAAATAAAAGTGAAGGGCAGGAAGTTGTAAATTTAAAAGGGTTAAGAGAATTTGAGTATTTCGATAAAATTGGTCTTTTAAATGAAAGATTCCTTGCAGCTCATTGTGTTTGGACAAATGATGATGATATAAGATTAATGCAGGAAAAAGGGGTTAAGGTTCTTCACTGTCCATCATCTAATTTTAAACTCGGCTCAGGCATGTTAAATTTGAAAAAACTAATAGATGCCAGGATAAATGTTTCAATAGGAGCTGATGGAGCCCCTTGCAACAACAACCTTGATATGCTTCAGGAA
>DNSU01000186.1:5491-8465 GCA_003499585.1 Cyanobacteria bacterium UBA9579
ACCTTGATATGCTTCAGGAAGTTAGAACCACAGCACTTCTACAGAATGTATTAAATAAACCCGGTGCTATTGATGCTCATAAATATCTTGAATTAGCTACAATAGAAGGTGCTAGGGCTCTTGGGCTTGATCAGGAAATTGGCAGCATAGAAGAAGGCAAAAAAGCAGACTTAATCATTATGAATCTGGAGAATGATTTCCATTGCTGGCACTCTGAAGAAGTTGATCCGGCCACAAGAATTGTCTACGCTTCAAAAAATTCTGATGTGGAAACTGTCATAATTGACGGGAAAATAGTTATGTCAGATAAAAAGCTCTTAATGATTAATAAAAACGATATTCTTGAAAACAGCAAACAGGAAATAAGCAAATTATTACAAAGGGCTAAAACCATACTCTCTGCTGCTGGCTAAATATCAAAATTTGTCTTTACAATAAGAAGTTTTTAAAATTGTTATGCTATTATGGTAGCAATTTGATAATTTGTATTGATAGTTTATTTTCAGGAATATCTTAATGAGTGAGATCAAGTACTGGTTGGCATTTTCAAGAATAAACTCTATAGGAAGCAGATTTATACAGAAAGTCTGGGGACATTTTGGTTCAGTAAAAGAAGCATGGCTAGCTTCAAATGCTGATTTACTAAGGGTAGAAGGTCTGCAATACAATGGAATTCAAAATTTTACCGAAACAAGAAAATCCATCAATCCGGATCAGGTGCTTGAAGATATTGAAAAAAGAAATATAAAAGTCTTAACCTTGCAGGATGAAGAATATCCCGCTTTATTGAGGCAAATTCCTGATCCGCCGGCTATACTTTTTATAAAAGGAAATCTGGAAGTTTGCAACCTCGATAAAACTCTGGCCATAGTTGGAAGTCGAAAAGCCAGTCATTATATAATTGAGATCCTGAGTAAAATGATTAATGAACTGCAAGGAACTGATATTACAATAGTTAGCGGCATGGCCTTAGGAGTTGATTCCTGCGCTCATAAAGCTGCTTTAAAAAATAACCTGAAGACAATTGCAGTTTTGGGAGCAGGGTTTGACCATATTTATCCTAAAAGTAATAAAGGGCTCTTTCAGGAAATCATAGATGGAAACGGTGCAGTAATATCCGAGTATTATCCCAGCGAAGAGCCGGAACCCTGGAAATTTCCTGCCAGAAATAGAATTGTAAGTGGACTTTCCAAGGGAACTTTAATAGCAGAAGCAGGTCTTAAAAGTGGAGCACTAATTACGGCAAATTTATGTCTTGAACATAACAGAGAATTAATGTGCATTCCAGGGTTAATAACCAACCCTAACACGGAAGGTATACATAAACTTCTTAAAGATGGAGCAGGTGTAGTTACAAATGCAAAAGATATTTTTAACTACCTAAACTGGCAGTATGAGTGCGATGCGGAGAATGGCCAGAAGAATTTAAAATTAGATTTGCTTGACAATGAAAAGAAAATATACGAAATTTTAAGTTTAGAACCAATTAATTTTGATGAGATTTTAAATAAATCCAGACTAAATACTCAAGACGTGATGATTACATTAACAACTCTGGAATTAAACGGCTTAATAAAACAATTACCGGGTCAAAATTACATAAGTGCTTTATAGTAAATAGGTTTGAAATGGCTAAAACAACTAAAAAATCAACTAAGAAAAAAGAAACAGAAGAAGTAAAATCAACAGGCAAACACCTGGTAATAGTTGAGTCGCCCGCTAAGGCAAAAACTATTAAAAAGATTCTTGGTAATGATTACCAGATAAAGGCATCTGTAGGTCATATAAGAGATCTACCTACAAAGGTTCTTGGGGTGGATATAAAAAATAACTATGAACCTGCATATGAAATTATGTCAGGCAAGGAAAAAGTTGTAAAAGAATTAAGTGAAGCAGCAGAAGATGCAGATAGCATTTATCTGGCTCCCGACCCTGATAGAGAAGGGGAAGCTATTGCATGGCATATTGCAACTATTCTTAATAACTCAAAAAAAGCAATATATAGAATAGAATTTAACGAAATTACAAAAACAGCTATTCAAGAAGCTATCAAGCACCCTCGTGAAATTGACATGAATAGAGTTAATGCACAACAGGCAAGAAGGGTTCTGGACAGGCTTGTAGGTTATAAAATCAGCCCGCTTTTATGGCAAAAAGTAGGTAAAGGTCTATCAGCAGGTAGGGTTCAAAGCGTTGCTGTCAGACTAATTTGTGATCGGGAAAAAGAAATTGAAGCTTTTGTTCCAAAAGAGTATTGGACAATAGGCGCTGAATTAGCAAAACCAAAATCAACAAACTCATTTGTTGCTGAGTTAACCAAATTTAAAGGTGAAAAAATTGAGGTAACAAATGAAGAACAGGCTACAAAGATTGTTAATGTAATTAATAATGCTGAGTTTAAAGTATCTAAAGTTACAAACAGAGAATCAAAAAGAAATCCTCAAGCTCCGTTTATTACAAGTACTCTTCAAAGAGAAGCAAGCACAAAGCTTGGTTACAGCGTTAAGAAAACTATGCAGGTAGCTCAGAAGCTCTATGAAGGTATAGATATGGGCACAAGCGGTCCTGTGGGTTTAATTACCTATATGAGAACTGACAGCACCCGTATTGCGGATGAAGCAAGAGATGCTGCTAAAGAATATATAGTCGGCCATTATGGAAAAAACTATTATCCTGGCACTCCAAAAGTTTATCTAAAAAAAGGCAAAAACGCTCAGGATGCTCACGAAGCAGTAAGGCCCACATATATTGATAAATCTCCTGAATCGATAAAACAATATTTATCAAATGAACAATACAGACTTTACAAGTTAATCTGGGAAAGATTTATAGCAAGTCAGATGGAAAGCGCGGCAGTAAAAACTACCTCTGCTGAGATTGATGCTGAAAATTATACTTTCAGGGCCAGCAGCAGCAAAATTGTTTTCGATGGCTTCCTGATTCTTCTCGATGATAGAGAAGAAGATGAAAAAGC
>DNSU01000186.1:8544-12815 GCA_003499585.1 Cyanobacteria bacterium UBA9579
CTAAAGCTATTCCTGAGTTAACCAAAGGTGATGTGCTTAAACTCAAAAATATTGATTCAAAACAGCATTTTACCCAACCTCCACCAAGATTTTCAGAAGCAACTCTGGTAAAAACTCTTGAGGAGCTGGGCGTTCGTAGACCAAGTACATATGCTCCAACTATCGGTACAATACAGGATAGAGGTTATATAATTAAGGAAGAAAAGGCTTTAGCCCCAACTCCTCTTGGGATAACTGTTAATGACTTACTTGTTAAACATTTTCCAGATATTGTAGACTCAAGCTTTACAGCTGATATGGAAACACGGTTGGATGAAGTAGCTGAAAATACAGTGGTATGGCAGCAGGTTATCGGCAACTTCTATGAACCATTTGCAGAAGTGCTCAAAAAAGCCAAAGTCGAAATGGAAAAAGTTGCTATTCTTACAGAGCATATCTGTACAAATTGTGGAAAGCCTATGGCTCTTAAAACAAGCAGATGGAAAACACAATTCCTCGGATGCAGCGGCTACCCTGAGTGTAAAACCACAATGCCATTAACAAAGGATCAAAAACCTGTTCCTGAAGATAAACCTTCAGATGAGCTGTGTGAAAAGTGCAACTCTGCTATGGTAATCAGATACGGGCCATATGGTGAATACCTTGCCTGTACCAATGATGATTGCAAAACAAAGAAAAAACTTATAAAGAAAACGGGCGTAAATTGTGCTCAAGAAGGCTGTGATGGCGAATTAGTCCAGAAAAAATCCAGATACGGAAAAATATTTTACGGATGTAATAAATATCC
Source organism: Cyanobacteria bacterium UBA9579 (assembly GCA_003499585.1). Lineage (GTDB taxonomy): Bacteria > Cyanobacteriota > Vampirovibrionia > Gastranaerophilales > UBA9579 > UBA9579. Next base: position 9,332 of record DNSU01000186.1, read on the forward strand.
AAATTGTACTTTTGCATTATGGAGTGAACCGACAGGTGAAAAATGTCCTGAATGTTCTTCAATGCTGGTTAAAAAGATATTAAAAGCCGGAGATAAAATAGCCTGTTCATCTAAAGAATGCAAATATCAAAAAGCCATTGAAGATTCCCCAAAAGAATGAGGTGCCAGAGGCACAAACATAAACTCATTAATCATAGTATAATTATAAAGATTGTTTAGTTTAAGACAGTGGCTAAGCCACTCAATTATCGTTGGAGCACTACTAAAGAATGATTCAGCTTGGAATAATAGGACATCCTCTCGGGCATACTCTGTCTCCTGTTATGCATAAAGCTGCTTTGGATCATCTTGATATAGAAGGAGATTATATTGCTCTTGATACTCCACCTGAAGACCTTGTTACCAGAATAAAATATCTTAAAGTTCAGGGATTTAAAGGGTTTAATGTAACTATACCGCTTAAAGTGTGGATAACTCCTCTTTTAAATGAAGTAGATGAGTATGCAAATTTGGCTGGTGCAGTTAATACTGTTATTATTTCAGAAAATAAAAGCTTATATGGGTGTAATACAGATATAGATGGTTTTATAAGTTCTATACCTGAAAATGTAAGAGCGAGTTTAAAATCTAAAAACGCTGCTGTGTTTGGAGTTGGCGGTGCTGCGAGAGCCGTAGCTATCGGACTTGCAATGATTGGAGTGAAAGAAATTACATTCTATGCAAGAAATCCTCAAAAAGCAGTCAAAATAAAAAATATTATTTTTAGCAGTTTTCCTGAAATAAAAGTAAATATCCAGGAATTCAATGAATTTGCTAATCTGGGCTATGCATCAATAGTCATAAACACAACTCCTCTTGGCCTGCAGGGAGTAAATGAAGATATTTCTCCTCTCAACAAAAAAGCAGTTGGTGGGCTTGTTGAAAATACCATCGTTTATGACTTAATCTATAAACCCAGAGAAACAAGATTAATTACATATGCAAAAAGTCGTGGTTTATACACAATTGACGGACTTGAAATGTTAGTTCTTCAAGGAGCTAAAGCATTCTCATTATGGATGGACAAGGAAGCTCCTGTGGATATAATGAGAGAAGCAGTATTAAAGAGTCTAAAAAGTGAAGGTAATAATATTACCTAACTTAGGTCAACGTCTATGGTTTTAAAAACACTTAGACCTGGTTTAAAATTATCAGTTGCCGTTGGAGCACTATTAAAGTGAGTAATTCAGAACAACAGTACAATAAAAAAGTTTTAAATATCTTATCCATAGGACATTTAACAAGTGACACGTATGGGGGTTTTATACTCCCCATCATGCCTTTGATCGCTTTAAAACTCAATATATCCCTTGGATTAGTCGGCATTTTACTTGCTATATCGAGCCTTTCATCTTCTATTTTACAGCCTTTATTTGGTTATATTTCAGACTTGATTAATAGAAGAGTCTTTATTATCGGGGGGATAATACTTTCTTCAATATTTATCAGCTTAACGGGACTTGCTGGTAATATATGGATATTTGGAATATTGCTTTTCCTTGGAAGTATGGGAGTAGGCTTATTTCACCCGCAGGCTACAGCATATGCAGGGCACTATAGCGGTAAGCAGATAAATAAATATATGGGGGTCTTTACTGCTTTTGGCACACTGGGATATGCTCTTGGGCCTTTTTTATCTTCCGTTCTGGTTGAAAGTTTTGGCTTGCAGTCTACTATTTTTGCAGTTATACCGGGGTTAATTGTCTTGTATCTCTTATACACAATGGTTCCAAGAATTTCAACCAGAGTAAATCAACCTAAAAAGAAAATAGATTTCAAAAAATTACATAGTTTAAAAGGAATATTGGTGGTTTTGGCTTTTATTGCAGTCATAAGAGCTTTAATCGTGGTCAGTTTTGATGTATATATGCCTTTTGTATGGATGGAACATAATATTTCAGTAATATTTATTGGTACATTAATTGGTTTATTCTCGTTTTTAGGGGGGATAGCTTCATATATAGGCGGTAGATTGAGTGATACTCTTGGTAGAAAATCAATAATGGTAATATCAATGCTTCCTGCAATTCCATGCCTGCTAGGAGCATTGTTTTTGCTTGACAGTTTCTCAATATTATCCTTTGTTTTATTTGTGACGGCAGGCTTTTTAATCATGTCATCTACATCTGTAAACCTTGTCATAGGACAAACAGCAATGCCTGAAAGTGCAGGGCTTGTTTCAGGGATTATTGGCGGATTTAGCTGGGGAATAGCAGGATTACTACTCCCTCTTATTGGATTTCTCGCAACAAAATACGGGATTATAACCGTTCTGGCGGTAATATCCTTCCTACCTATTCTTGGTGCTATCTCAACAGCGTATATATCAAAGGAATATGCTTAATTATTTAATATTAAAGACCATATCCTGAACCTGAGCGTCAGGAATAGCTTTTATGCCTCTTTTAAGGCTTTCTACTTCTTCGTCAGAACCTATAGCTTCGAGCAGAATTACTCCATCTGTTGAACATTTACCCTCTACAACAGTATGAAGCCCTATTCTGGTTTTAATATTACAGCCGTGTTTTGATATTACTTCTTGGAAACAAGGGGATGTAACTGTTCTATTAGAAAGCAAAACCCCGATAATAGTTACTTTTTCCATAAATTTTTCTCTCCTGCTAGTTTCAAAAGTCAATTTTATACTTAATCTACAATTTGCACAACAGAAAGTGGAACTATTTAAAGTTCCACTTCTGCTATTGAATTAAAGAATAAAGATATTTTTTATGCTGTTCTTAATAGAAATTGCCGCTCATAAATGGGGGAAATTGTGGTGGTGGAGGTTGCTTTTTACCACCTTTAAGCAACATAAAAGCACCTATAGCTAATCCAGCCCACTTTAAAGGTCCTGGTAAAGCTTTGGCTTTAGTTAATAAACTTTTACCGGCATGTGTCGCTGTTACTGATAAAGTGCTTCCTAATGCTCTAGCCCCGCCTGCCTGATAGATAGCCCTAAAATTAAGGACATTCTTTCCAATAATACTGCCGGCAGCACGAGTATACAATGGAGCAAGCCTGCCTGTAGCATGCAATTTTCTTACACTGGCATAAGTACCGGCTCCTAATAAAAACGGACCCATTGCAGAGCTTTTTTGTTGATAAACCTGTGGTTGTGACTGCTGATATAACATGGGATCTATTCCCATTCCAATTCCGTACATTAAACTTCCTCCCTAAAAATTATCAATAATTTGATACAACCCTTCCATTATTATAAAAACAAAATATAAGTTTTAATTGCCTTTTATAAAAGAAACATTAAAAAATATTAAGCGTCTGAAAATAGGATAAGAATGAAAAACACTACTTGAATATAAAATAAAATTCATGTTAGACTAAAAAGAGTAAATATGGAGAGGTGGCCGAGTCGGTCGAAGGCGGCTTCCTGCTAAGAAGTTGTTGTGCCCTTCGGGGCACCGTGGGTTCGAATCCCACCCTCTCC
>DNSU01000188.1:0-1322 GCA_003499585.1 Cyanobacteria bacterium UBA9579
ATTACATCATTTCCCATCTCTGCTAAGCAGGTCCCTGCTACTAATCCTACATATCCCGTTCCTATTACATTTATTTTCATCTATTAATACTCCATTCGAAATACAGATTTCTTCAAATTAAACTAAGCAGAATTTTAAACCAAAGTCTGCTTTTACTAAATTAATAATCTGGTTATGTTTAATACCTTGTCTATCTAGTATAAATGACAAAATAATCTATTTTTTCTCTAAATCCTTAATTTCAGAGATTATCTGAATTACAGAAATGGATAAGTTTTCTTTAAATTCAAGCGCTTTTTCAAGATGAAAAATAGCATCATCAAATTCATTCAATGATTTATATACCTGAGCCGCATTATAGTGAATATCACTATTATTAGGCTCTTGAACAATAATTGCTTCAAAATAATTCAAAGCTAAAGTATATTCTTTTTGAGCTATCATAATATTTGCAAGAGTCTTGAGGGCATCAATATCCTTTGGATTAACATCTATGGTCTTTTTAAAATAACAGACAGCTTCATCAATCTTGCACTGCTCATATAATATACAGGCTATATTATAATAAGCCCAGCTATAATCCGGACTAAGCTGAATAACTTTTTGATATTCATCTAAAGCCTTTTGAATCTGGTCAATTTTACTGTATTCATTTCCAAGATGAAAATGCGCATATACATCGTCGGGCTTTAATTTAACGGCTATTTCAAAGAGCCTTATAGCATCAACAGATTTATTTTGTTTTGCATATAGATAAGCCAGATTAAAATGAGCGTTTTCATCATCATAATTAAGCTTTATAGTCTTTAAATATTCCTGAATCGCTTCATCAATCTGTTTTTTTTGATCCAGAAGAAAAGCTAAATTATAATGAAAATCAGGGTCATTCGGTGATATTTCTATAGCTTTTCTATAAGATTTCTCTGCAAGCTCGATATTTTCTAATTTTTCGTATATCACACCCACATTGAAATGTATTACCGGATCATTAGAAAAAATCCCCATTAAATATTTATACTCATTTAAAGATAATTCGGGGAAATTATTCTCTAAAAGAGCATCAGCATAAGATCTTCTGAGTTTGAGATTTGAAGGTTCCTGTTTAACTTTTATTCCAAGCTCTTCTAGCTCTGCGGGCATATTCTCTATCATAAACAAACCTGTTATTACTAGTTCTTATTTAAGATTTTAACAGATAAACAAGCTTCAAACAACAGTTTTAGCAATAGGTAATATAATATAAAAAGTTGTGCCTTTTCCTGTTTCAGTTTCAAACCATATTTTACCGTTATGCATCTCTACAATTTGTTTTGCCAAATATA
>DNSU01000188.1:1412-5182 GCA_003499585.1 Cyanobacteria bacterium UBA9579
ACAAGTCCAGTACCGATTTTTCTTTTTATTGTCGGATATTTCTCAAATATATGTTTTCTTTCAGATTCAGGAATCCCTCTACCATTGTCACTAACTGCTATCTGTACCTCATTATCAATTCTTTTAGCTTCTATGTTAACTTGCACACCTTCGGGATTGTGTTTAATAGCATTATTTAAAAGATTCACTAAAGCACGATTTATCTCATCCCTGTCTGCATTAACTATGGAATTATCTATGATATTAGCAGAGATTTGAGCATTTTCATCTTGTGCCAGTGAAGATACAGATCTAACAGCATTATCAATTAAGCCCTTTAGTTCCTGCTCTTCAAAATTCAGCTCAAATTTTCCGGATTCATAGTGATAAACAGCCAATAAATTATTTACTATTCTTAAAAGCTCATCATTCGTTTTATAAATATCTTCAAGATATTCAGCGTATTCTTTCAATTGGGTTTCTGGCTTTTTAGACAGCATAAACTCAAGGGCTTTTTGCTCAGCGAGAATAGGGCTTCTTAAATCGTGAGTCAAGGTGCTTATAAAGTTAGATCTTAGCTCATCTACTTCTTTTCTTCGCATAACTTCAAAATAAACGGATGATATGGTGTCAATAATAAGTTTAAGAGAATTGGTCTCATTTGACATCCATTTTCTTGGTGTAGTTGAGCACAACATTAATATTCCGGCTATATCTTCTTCACTTCTTGTTATTTCTACCACCTGCTTATCAGAACCATCTCTAAAAATTGGATATAACAGAAAAGATTGTATATTTTTATTTTTTATAAAATTCCTTAGATGAGGATTTTCTATCTCTTTATCTACATTATTTATTACAACTGCTCTGTCTATAACCTGAGGCAGTATTTCTTTTAGATTTTCATAATATAAAACTATCTGACCCTTTAAAGGTCCTATCTCTTCAGGTTTAATTATCTCATTTTGCACATATAGATTATGATTTTCATCATAATGTAAATGTAAAGTCCTATCTACATTGTATGCAGTCATTAATTCATACAATAAATAATCGAATATCTCATCATGAGTCCCGAATTCTCTCAATCTAATTATTAACTTTCTTAAATTCCTTTCATTATCAAGAGCTGACTTTAAATGGGTATTCAAGTCAAATACGCGCATTCCTATAGATATTTGCTGAACAATAGGAATTAAAAAGTCAAGTTCTTCCTGCTTCCATTCACGAAAAGACTCGGTAGTTGCTATAGTAATTTCTGCTAAAGGAGTATCCCCATAAATTATAGGAACAGTAACGAAAGATCTTATGCCCAAATCCCTGGAAGCTCGCCTAAAACTATCCGGACATTCAACACTATCTATATTATTAACAATAAACAATTTCTTTTCAGAATAGATCCTTCTTGCAATATATTCATCCACTTCTTTTGGATAAAAAATCTTGCCTTTCGAAGAAGGAATATCATTATTTTTTCTTGTTTCTCCTATGATCTCAGAGAATACACCCTGCATTTCATCGTAAGTTCTTACTGTTACTTTATCTGCATTAAATAGCTCAAGGATTTCTCTAGTTATACAATAAGCTGCCTCTTCCAGAGTATCAGTTTCCAAGATTTCATCAATTATAGATCGCAATAACTGTTCTCTATTTTTTACATCTTGTATCTGCTCATATAATTCAGTCTGATGAACTACTATAGCAGATTGATTTGCAATATCAGACAGGACTGCAACATCATCCCGCGTAAATTCCTTATAATTATCGACATAATGCAGGACTAGTGATCCTAATGGAACATCTCTATAAAACATGGGAACGGAAATGATAGATTTTATTTTGTATTCATCTGCCTTATCTCTTATTTCTTGGGGTATCTCAGCTTCATCAATATTACTTACTATCCAGACTTGCTTTTGCTCAAAATTATTTATTATAAAAGGTTGTTTTTCTTTATCTGTTAATTTTAAGCCTGAAATATTTCTTATTTTTGGTGAAGATAAATATACTTCCTGACTTACAGGTAAAAAATCCTGCTCTTTGTCGTTATATTTCATAAAGAAACATCTATCAGCCTGGAATAACTTACCCGCACAAGTAACGATTTTTCTTAATACTTCACTTATTTCTAAAGAACTTATTGAAGTAATTGCAACCTGTCTTAGTAACCTTTCTCTCTCGTTTATTTTCTGAATCTGGTTATATAATTTAGCCTGATGAATTACTATAGCTGCTTGATTTCCTATAGCAGTCAAAAGATCGATATCATCCTGGGCAAAATGCCTATAATGTTGGGTGTAATGGAGTTTTAAAACTCCAAGAGGAGAGTCCCTATAAAATACTGGCACAGAAAGGAAAGATTTGACATTATATTTGTTCATTAAATCTCTTGCAGGTGGTGGAAGATCAACTGTATTTACATCATCCAAAGCTAAGGGTTGCCTTTTTTTCAAATCATTGCCATAAAATGGATGCATTTCTTCATTTGTTGGTTTTATTCCGGATATATCTTTAATACCCAACGATGATAAGTACACTGCATTCCCATTTACAGGTAAAAATTCTTGCCTTTCTTTATCATATTCTATGAAAAAACACCTATCAGCTTGAAATATCTCCCCTGTTTTTATAACCATATTTTTAAACACTTCATCAATATCCAAAGAGCTTATTGAGGTTAGCACCATATCTCTTAACAATTTTTCTCTAATCATTGCATTATCCAGCTTCTGAGTCATAATATTTAAAGCCCGGCTTAATTCACCAATTTCATCACTGGATTTATTAATAAATTCTGTCTCAAGGTTTCCTGTAGCTACTTTTTGAACTTTATCTACAGTATCATTAAGCCACCTGGATATTAATTTAGCTATATATAGCCCTAATATCACTGAAGTTACCATAGAGATAAATAATATTATTAACAATAATCCACCTGCCTGTCTTGATGCTGCAATATTCTGCTGAAATATATCCGCAGCCAGCTCTTTATTGTAATCAATCAAGCTCGATAAAGTCTCTGCAAAATTACCAAAAGGTGCTCTATTAGCTTTGAAATAGCTCATGGCCTCCTGGGTTCTGCCAGTAGCAACTAAGCTATTAACCCTATTTGCTACGCTATTAACATTTTCAAACCTGTTTAACAAAACAGGTAAAATTCCTTGTTCATATGAAGTTAACTCAGATCTTTGATAATCCAGCATTAAATTATTGAGTAATAATGATCGCCGCCTGAGATCCACCATAGCAGAGTCTATTGCAACCTGATTATCTGTAGTAAGCATATTGTATAAATTAACTTCAATCCCACGGTTTTGCACTCGAGTTTCGTTCAATAGCTGAATTTTTTTTATATTATTATTAAATAAATTATCTACATCTCCAGTTGCTTCTTTGTTATAGAAATATCCTACAACCCCGATTAAAACCATGAATAAAGTCATAACAACAACAAGAAAAATAATTTTTTGTGCTGTTTTTAAGTTATAAAACCACTGCATTATTAATTTTTCTCCAAATACCATATTGGAATATCAGTTTACGATATTGACTGAATATTTCATCCGTCTAAAAGGAGAATAATACAAAACACATTTCTATATTTAGTGTAAGTAAGTGAGATAATATCTATTTGTAGGCAATATAAGACAGATGCCTTGGATTTTTCCAAGGCATCTGTCTTAATTCTTTAAATTATTCGTATAAAATTTTGAAAAATTAAACATTAAAAAATGGGCGTTGAGAGACTCGAACTCCCGACATCTTCGGTGTAAACGAAGCGCTCTACCAAC
>DNSU01000188.1:5262-5387 GCA_003499585.1 Cyanobacteria bacterium UBA9579
GCGCTCTACCAACTGAGCTAAACGCCCTGATTCATTAATCAGTAATAGTAAATTATCACGCTGGTAATAGTACGTCAAGTTTTTATTTATAAAAACTTTATTAATCATTATGGACAGCGGAAAAA